>CAZJMZ010000176.1:0-6420 GCA_964547115.1 uncultured Anaerolinea sp.
GTCGGCGCACAGGCGGGAGACGCCGCTGGAAGTTTTGGAGTTATAAATAACCTCGGCTTCGTTGCCGGTGGCAGTCTGTACAGCCTTGACCAGCTCAGCGATGCTGGTCTCCTTGCCAGAGCCGACATTGATGGTCGCTCCATTGAGGTTGGGGGCCGTGGCGCTGGCCACCATGGCGCTGACCACATCATCCACATAGACGTAATCGCGGGTCTGGCTTCCGTCGCTGTGGACGATGAGCGAACCACCGCGCAGCGATTGCTTGAGGAAGTGCGGCACCACTGGCGGGTGTGACGCAGGCAGGTGTTGACCCGGGCCATAGGCATTGAAGATGCGCAGACTGACCGTCTCGATACCCCACAACCCACCGATGGTGTGGACATAAAATTCCGCTGCCAGTTTGGAGACGGCATAGGGTGAACGTGGGTTCGGGGTGGCGGTCTCTTTCAGTGGCTGCTCGGCCTGGTCGCCGTAAACAGCCCCGGACGAAGCCAGAACGACGCGGCGTACGCCGACATCCCGCATGGCTTCCATGAGCGCCACAGTCCCACCCACGTTGACCGTGTTGTAATCACGTGGATATAAAACCGACTCGGGCACCGAGACGCGCGCTGCCAGATGGTAGACGACATCCACTTCCTGCAGCAGAGTCCATAACTTGGGGCGGTCGCTCACATCGCCGCGCGTGAAATGTACGTCAGGAGCCAGGGCTTGTGGGTCGCCAGTGGAAAGGTCGTCGAGCCCGCGCACCTGATGGCCTTCGCGGGCCAGATGGTTGGCAAGCGCCGAGCCGAGAAAGCCCGCGGCGCCTGTGATAAGAAAATTCATAAAGAGGATTATAAACGACAGATAGAATTTATAATTGCGAACATGCAATCAGACCCTCAACCTGTCATCGTGCAAACTGTCTGCGGCGGCATTCTGCGCGAACCTGAAAAATATCCCAGCGCCGAATATCAAGGTCAACGGGTGTATTTCTGCACACTGGCCTGCCTGCGGGTTTTTACCGAGAATCCTGAAGCCTTTATGAATGGTGAAGTCGAACACCCTGTGGACGAACTGTAGCACCTGGCGCGGCTCAATAAAGCTTGCAACGAATTTATCTGCTTTCATTGACTCATTCCCATTACCCTGATACTATTGGCGATGTAGGATAACGGTAAGTTACGTTGGTTTGAAGAACACCACAGCTCACGGTTCGATCCGTGGGCTGTTTTGTTTTGTCCTCCGATGAAACGGACAGGGTTCCTAAAAAATCTCTATTGCCATAGGAGGCAAAACATGTCTGAAAGAATTGTCGGTACGGTCAAGTGGTTCAACGGTGAAAAAGGCTTCGGCTTCATCGAGCGCGAAGGCGGCAAGGACGTCTTCGTTCACTTCTCCGCCATTCAAGGTGATGGGTATCGCAACCTGCAGGAAGGCCAGAAGGTCGAGTTCAATGTTGAACAAGGCCCCAAAGGACCGCAGGCCAGCAACGTCACCGTGATGAGCTAGTCTGTTCAAAAAAAGAGCCCTGCGTTACGCAGGGCTCTTTTCGATTCTGCACACTTGATTAGCGTTGATATTGCGCGATGGCTTCCTCAGCAAATGGACGTCCGCTGGCGCGATATGTGTTGATATATTGATTTGCATCGAATGGCAGACGTCGAAACTCAAGACTCGTTTGACCGTTCTCAATGGTGAGTATTGCGTACTCTGCCCATGGGTCGGCATGGAATTGTCCAGCAGGTTGGTGGTGGGCAAACGCAAAGCCCACACTTCCCGGGTTGAAGAAAAACAGATCGCCCACGCGCCGGACCTGCTGTGCATGGGTATGTCCGCCGGTGAGGATATGCCCCGTAAATGCGCCAAGATGTTTGTCGAAAACCTCTTTGGGGGCATCGGGCAGGATGGCGTCGTCGAACGAGGTGGGGGAACCGTGAAAACATAACAACTTGAAATTTTCGAGATGCATGGTGACGGTCGGTTGAAACCCGCTGATGAAGGCGCGGTCGTCGTCGTTGAGTTGTGACAGCGACCATTGACGAACCGTCTCCATCTTCTTGAGCCGTTCCTCCGGGATGCCTTCGTCGCCTGTTTCGACGCCGCTCAGCAACCAGGCGTCTGCATTTCCCATCACCACGGGGCAGTTCAACGCGCGCAACCGTTCAACGGTTTGCCTGGGTTGCGAGCCGCCTTGAATGGCATCGCCGAGACAGACGAGTTGGTCAACACCCCGCTTTTTGATATCTGCAATCACAAGCTCAAAGGCGAAGTCGTTGCCGTGCATATCTGAGAAAACTGCGATTCGCATATTGCTATCCTTTCCCGGGGTCTTTTGATGAAGAAATGTTTAGTTCGTTACGCGTCAATACCATCACCGCCACAAGGATCATCCCGCCTCCCATCAGCGCCAGCGAGGATAGTTTCTCTTGAAACAACCACGCGCCCAAAATGACTGTCACTACCGGCTCCAGCGTGGAAAGCATCGCGGCGTTCGTAGGGCCGATGCGCTCCAGCCCAGCCAGAAAGGTAACCACGGGAATCACAGTGGCGATCAGCACAATACCGGCAATGGTGAGCCAGCCGGAGTTCGTGACAGGGAAGTGGACACCATTCACCGCCGTAATCGTCCCAAATACGGCGCCTGCCGAAGCGAAGATCACAGCCGAAGATTGCACCGGCGAAACGTGTTTCATCACATTCGTGCCGACGATAATGTACACCGAGTAGATCGCCGCCGCCGCGATGGCCATCAACGCGCCAATGACCTGCCCCCCCTGCGGATCGACCGTGAGTGCGGTGCCGATCAAGGCCAGAGCCAATGCCACAAGCTTTATGCCGGTCACTTTTTCTTTGAGCACCAGCACGGAGAGGATCATCACAAAGAACGGATACAAATACAGCAACAGGGCCACCAGCCCGGCGGAGGCATAATTGATGGCCGTCAAATACATAAATGATTGTCCCACGTACCCCAACGCACCCATCCCCACCAGTTGCCCCAACACTTTTCCACGGGGCAGCGACTCGCGCCGTGCGGCCAACAACATCCCCATCAATAACGCGGCGATCGAGAATCGCAGGAACAAGACGGTGAACGTATCCATGCCCGCGGCGTAGGCGTAACGGCCAAAGATGGCCAGCGTCCCAAACGCGGCGGCAGAGATGGCAATGAGCAGGATGCCGGTCAGTCGGTGCATGGATCGGTCAACGAATGGCGACCGGCTGGGACGTACGCAACGACTCCACCGCCGCAAAAGTGGCTTGCGTCACGCCGAGCAATTGCTCATAGGGGATGGGCGGGACTCCGCCTGCGCGGATGGCCTGCACGAAGGCCTGCCATTCTGCCACATGACCTTTATCTTGCGCCCCGCCTGCCGTGCTCTTTCTGCCATCACGCACTGTTTCCAACGCAACAAAATCATCCAACACGGATACCTGCCCCCCGCAAAAGACCTCCACCCGTTCCTTGGGAAACGACTTGTCGCCATTGGCGAGATAGTCCACCACACCAAGGGAGCCATCCGCAAAGGTGAAAGTCATCGAGACATTGTCTTCGCGGTACTTACCCGCATCGGGCAGCGCATGCGCCATCACCGATATAGGGGGTGCGCCAACCAGGAATGTGATGAAATCAATAAAGTGGCACGCTTCGCCAATGATGCGTCCGCCACCGAGGATCGGATCTTGCGTCCAATGGTTGAGAGGGATCAACCCGGCGTTCACACGGTAATGAATATGTTTGGGTTCGCTAAGGTTGGCAAGTGAGGCATGGAGTTTTTGAGCAAGCGGGGCGAAGCGGCGGTTGAAGCCTACGGTCAATAGCGACTGACTATTAGCTTTTAGCTGCTTGATAATCGCTAATAGCTGAGAGTTATTAACTGCCAGCGGTTTCTCCACAAACACATGCTTCCCGGCCTTCAAGGCTTTGACGACCAGGTCGGCGTGCGAGTCGTGACGGGTGAGAATGGCGACCGTGTTGACCTTTGGATCGTCGATGATCGCTTCGTCAGAAGACGCCGCATATTGGAAGCCGAATTTTTTACCGGAGTGTTGTGCGTGCAACCCACCAGCGGAGGCGATGCCGACAAGTTGGATGCCATCCACTTTCTTCATCGCTGGAAGTAAAACTGCATTGGCAAAGAGCCCCGCACCGAGAACGCCCAGGTTTACAACTTCAGCTTTACGGTTGATGATTACAGGGAAGGTAACTTTTCTTTCTTCTTTTATCTTTCCTTCGGGGTACGTCAACACCACACCCAAAAACTTTTCTTTCTTCTTCCCCGTGATGACCTCATAGGCCTTCACCCCATCTTCGATGGGGAAACGATGGGTGATAAGCGGTTCCACCTTCAGCTTGCGGCTGGCCAGCAGATCGACCACGGCTTCAAAGTTGCGTCCCTCGGTCCAGCGCACGTAGCCGAGGGGATAATCCAAGCCACCCTCTTCGTAGTTCAGGTCGTAACGGCCGGGTCCGTAGGAGCGTGAGTTGATAAAGTTAAGTTCCTTTTCGTAGTAGACCTTGCGCGGTATGTTCAAGCCGACCGCGCCAGTGGCGACCACGCGTCCACGGTCGCGAGCGATGACCCCAGCCAGTTCCACCGGGTCGTTCGATTTGGTATCGGCACAGATCAGCACCACGTCGAAGCCGCGATTGGCGGTAAAGGCTTGGGCTGAAGCCACGGCTTGTTGGCGCGAGGCAGCCTCAAGTCCGAGTGAGGCGGCGAGGGCAAGGCGGGCGGGGTCAATATCAATGCCCAGGACGTGACAGCCAGCGGCGGAGGCGATCTGGGCGGCGAGCAGCCCGAGCAATCCCATGCCAATAATGGCCACATTTTCACCGAGCTGCGGCTCGGCCAACCGCAAGCCGTGCATGGCAATGGCACCGAGGGTAGTGAAGGCTGCGGACTCGAAATCGACGGTTTTGGGGAGCGGCGTAAGCAGATTGCGCGGCACCACATCGTATTCGGCGTGGACGGCAAAACCACCGCCTGCACACGCCACGCGCTGGCCGACCTTGAATCCAGACATGTTTTTGCCAAGCGCCATGATGGTACCTGCAGACGAATACCCCAGCGCCATTGGCTGGTCAAGCCGGTTGAAGGCAGCCTGCACAGTATTGACCACGCCTTCGCGGCGGGCTTTATCGAGCACCTGTTTGACAAGGTCAGGGCGGGAGCGTGCCTTGCCCACCAGGCTTTTTTCGGCAAATTCGACCACCATGCGTTCCGTGCCAGCTGATACGAGGCTGGCCGCCACTTTGACCAGGGCCTGCCCCTCACGCGGCGTGGGCATGGGGACTTCTTCGATGGAGGATCTTCCGGTTTTGACGTTTTGGAGAAGCTGCTTCATGATGCGAAAAGTATAACTCAACTCAACAGGCCAAGCGGCAGCATGACAAATGTCACTTTTTCGGTTAAGGAAAAACTTAATTATTGACTTTCAATTTTCGCGGTGCTATTCTGGTAAGAGGTCGAGGGCAGCGTAAGCTGTTCATTTTTATTTTCCCCAATAGGAGACTAACATGGCACTCGGTGGTTATGCTGACAAGGTGGCCTGGGTCGATCTGACCGCAGGCACAACGGAATTCAAACCGATTCCGGAAGAGTACAAAATCAAGTATGTTGGCGCACGTGGTGTGGGGGTCAAATTCGTATTCGATAATGGTCCGACCGTAGATCCCCTTTCCCCAGATAACCTGCTGTGTTTCATGAATGGCCCCATGACCGGTTCGGAAGCCAACATGAGCGGGCGTATGGCCGTCGTGACCAAATCTCCACTGACCGGCACCGTGACCGACTCGCATCATGGTGGTTGGTCTGCTGCCCGCCTGCGCTGGGCAGGCTACGATGGGCTGGTCTTCAAAGGCAAAGCCCCGAAACCGACCTACGTCTATATTCATGATGGTGGGTTTGAGCTGCTCGATGCCTCTGAAGTTTGGGGTAAGGGCGTGCACGATACCGTCAAACACTTCAAGGAAAAATACGGCGAGAAAGACCTGACCGTGATCGCCATTGGGCCCGCCGGTGAGAACCTCGTCAAGTACGCGTGCTGGGTCAACGAAGATGACCGCGCCTCAGGGCGTGGCGGCACAGGTTGTGTGGGTGGCTCAAAGAACCTGAAAGCCATCGTCATCAAGGCTGAAAAGAAGATCGTCAAGGCAGCCGACCGCGAAAAGTGGAAGGAAGCTCACAAACTGGCCCTCGCCCAGATCATGGACGAGCGCGTGGTCACCTCCCCACGCAAGGGTGGTTTGTCGGTCTACGGCACCAACGTGCTCATGAACATGACCAACGTCATCGGCGGTCTGCCGGCCAGGAACAGCCAACAAACTGCTTACGAAGGCGCTGAAAAGATCAGCGGCGAATTCGTCAACGACAACATCCTCGTCGACAATCCCACCTGCCATGCCTGCCCGGTGGCCTGCAAGAAGGAAGT
>CAZJMZ010000177.1:0-6401 GCA_964547115.1 uncultured Anaerolinea sp.
ATTTGCATCCAACCCGGCCTCGTGAGACAATCACGCCATGACCGATACACCCATCACCCTCCAAACCGGGCCGGAGATTCCCTTCGACCAACTCGTGGACTTATACAACGCCGTCGGCTGGCTGGCCTACACCAACGATGAGCAGCGCCCCAAACTGCAACAAGCCCTCCAAAACTCCACGCATGTGGTCACCGCCTGGGACGGCGCTCAACTCATTGGGCTGGCACGCTGCCTGTCAGACGAAGTGGCGGTCTGTTATTTGCAGGACATCCTGGTCCACCCGGCATATCAGCGCAAAGGCGTGGGACGCAAATTGCTGGAGCATTGCCTGGCCCGCTTCGCGCATGTCCGCATGCAGATCCTGCTGACCGATGACGAAGAACGCCAGAAATTATTCTATGCCTCCCTGGGGTTTGAAAACACGCGCGAGATCGAATGGGCCCGCTTCAACGTCTTCGTCCGCTTCAAATAAATCCATACGACAGCACCGCGTGATTTTTTAGCCACAGGCGTATAATCCGAACCATTGCCCGCCCATTTAGCGTTACCAAGGAGACTCGCATGCACACCTCACAACCCTACGAAACGCTCGACCCGCAGAACTGGGACGAGATGCGCGCCCTGGCCCATCGCATGGTGGATGATGCGCTCGACCATCTGCAAAGCGCCCGCGAACGCCCCGCCTGGCAACCGATGCCCACCACCGTAACCGACTCGTTCAAAGCGCCCGCGCCTCACGACCCAGCCGGGGCTGCTGCGGCTTACGAGGAATTTTTAGCCAACATCCTGCCTTACCCGATGGGCACGACCCATCCGCGCTTCTGGGGTTGGTACATGGGCGCAGGCACTGTGACGGGCGCCCTGGCCGATATGCTCGCCTCGACCATGAACTCGAATCTGGGCGGCGGCAACCACGCTGCCAATCTCGTCGAAGAGCAGGTCATCAACTGGCTCAAGGACATGCTCTCCTTCCCCGCCGAGGCCAGCGGCCTACTCGTCAGCGGCGGCTCGATGGCCAACCTGGTGGGGCTGGCTGTGGCCCGCAACACACAGGCCGGGTTCGATATCCGCAAACAAGGGTTGCATGGAGCTACTCAACGCCTGATGTTTTACGCCTCCACCGAAGTGCACAGCTGCAGCCAGAAGGCGCTCGAGTTGATGGGTCTCGGCAGCGACAGCCTGCGCAAGATCCCCACCCGGGCCGATTACACCTTCGATCTCGAAGCCTTGCAACAAGCCATCACCGCCGACCGTGCAGCGGGGCATCTTCCCATCTGCGTCATCGGCAACGCCGGCACCATCAACACCGGCGCCGTGGACGACCTGAATGCACTCGCCGACCTGTGCGAAAAAGAAGACCTGTGGTTCCATGTGGATGGCGCCATCGGCGCTGTAGCGATCCTGGCAGAGAACGTGCGCCCCAAACTCAAAGGTCTCGAACGCGCCGATTCGGTCGCGCTCGACCTGCACAAGTGGATGCACATTCCGTTCGAGGCCGGTTGTGCCATCGTCCGTTCCGAAAAGGCCCATCGCAACACCTTCTCGCTCACACCTGAATATCTCGCGCACGAAACACGCGGGGTGGCGGGCGGCAACCTGTGGTTCAGCGATTACGGCATTCAATTATCCCGTCAGTTCCGCGCGCTCAAAGTGTGGATGTCGGTCAAGGAACACGGCCTCGACCGCTTCGGTAGAATGATCGCCCGCAACGTGGAGCAGGCCCGCTATTTCGCCGGCCTCGTCGAACAACATCCACAGCTCGAATTGACGGCTCCGCTCGGCGACCTGGATATCGTGTGCTTCCGCTTCAACCCCGGCAACCTGGACGAAGCCGCGCTCAACACCTTGAACAAGGAGATCCTCATGCAACTGCATGAACAGGGTCTCGCCGTACCTTCCTACACCACCCTGAACGAACGCTACTGCCTGCGCATCGCCATCTCGAACCATCGCAGCACCTTTGAAGATTTCGACCTGCTGGCCGAGGCGGTTGCCCGGCTTGGCACAGCGCTGGTCGCATCCCCATCCAACTAACCCAAAGGAAACTCTTCCATGTCCCTCGACCCCACCTACCAGGAACAGAACCGCGCCGCCCGCGAACGCATCCGCGATATGGGCCACCGCCTCACCGACGAAGAACTGCAAACCCCGGTCGGCGAACACTGGACCGTTGGCATTGTCTTTGCCCACATCGCCTTTTGGGAACGCCGCGTGATGTACGTGCTGGATATGACCGAAAAGAACGGCAAGCTCTTCATCCCCGAGATCGATATCTTCGTCAACGACCTCTCCCTGCCGCTCTGGGCTGCCATCCCGCCGCATGAGGCCCTGCGCATCGCCCTGGAAGAATGCGAAGCCGTGGACGAACGCCTGGCCAACTACGACCCCGCCCTGCTCGAAGAAGTGTACAACTACAACAAGCGCTGGGTCGTCCGCGCCCTGCACCGCAACGAACATCTGGACGAAGCAGATGCCGCGCTGAACGCCTGAAACAAAACAGGCCGCGACCTTACACGTCGCGGCCTGTCATTCTTTTTCTACATTCTAGATCGGGTGCAGCCCCATAAATTCCAATCCCAGCGTCTCCTCCCAACCCATCATCAAGTTCATACACTGCACGGCCGTGCCGGAAGCACCCTTCATCAGGTTATCGATCGCGCACAGCGCCACAATGTGACCGGTACTCTCGTCCAATTCAAAACCCAGGTCGGCGTAATTGGTGCCGGCCAGGATCTTCGGCTCCGGCACGCGATAGATGCCGCGTTGTTCCTTGACCACCCGCACGAACGGATTCTCATTCGCCACAGCACGATAGGCTTTCCACAAGTCTTTATTGGCCACCCCCGGCTTGACCTTCGCATGGGCTGTGGCCAGCACGCCCCGCACCAGGTCCACGGCGGTCATGGTCAGTGAAACACGTGAAGCTTCCACACCCATTTCCTGAATGACTTCCGCAGTGTGACGATGACCGAACGCCGAAAACGTACGGATGACATTCGCCCGCTCGGCATGCAAAGAGCCCGAGTTGCCCTCTGCGCCACCTTCAGAGGAACCCAGCTTGATCTCGATATAGATCGGCGCGGATAGGTCCAGCAGGTCCGCTTTGATCAATGGCAACAATGCCAGGTTGCTTGCCGTGGCATTGCAGCCCACCCCGCTGATATAACTCGCCGTTGCCATCTCGGCACGATGCAACTCCGGCAGGCCATATACGAATTTGCTCAACCATTCCGGCGCGGCATGTTTTTCGCCATACCACTGTTCGTACAGCGCTGTATCCTTCAACCGAAAATCAGCCGAAAGATCGATGATCTTCGTGCCCAGTTTGGCATATTCCTCAATATGATGCTGCGCCTGCCCGTGCGGCTGGGCCAGGAAGAGCACATCCACCGGCTCCAATTGCGACGGATCGCTGAACTTGAGCTGTGTCCGCTTGCGCAGGTTGGGATGCACCTGATAGACATATTCACCCACATGCGAGCGCGATGTGACCTGCTTCACCTCCACCTGCGGGTGCCCCAACAACAACCGCAACAACTCCCCGCCGCCATACCCCGAACCGCCAATGATGGAAACTGTGGTTTTCAATTCAGCATTCATGCTTCAGCCTTCACCTTGGCCATCTTCACCACATAGTCCACGATCTCACCGGCAATATCGATCCCGCTGACCGGTTGCATCGTGTGAAATTCCATGGTGTGATTGATCTCGTTCACCACCAGGCCCTTCTCCGGGTGCTCCACCAGGTCCACTGCCAGCACACCGCCGCCGACCGCCCGGGTGGCTTTCAAACACAACGCTTCGATCTCGGGCGTGATCGGGCACAACTCACCTTCACCGCCGCGGGCCGTGTTCGTGATCCAGTGCTCGCTCTTGCGATACATGGCCGTCAACACCCTGTCGCCGATCACGATCGCGCGAATATCCCGGCCCGGCTTGGCAATATATTCCTGGATGTAGAACACCGAATGCTGCACCGAACCCAGCGTGGACTTGTGCTCCAGCACCGCCTCCGCCGCATCGCGGTCATTGATCTTCGCCAGCAACCGCCCCCACGACCCAACCACTGGCTTCAATACCACCGGGTAGCCGAACGCTTCGATGGCTTCCAGTGCCGCTTCGGGGGTGAACGCAGTGACGTTATGCGGCTGCGGCACGCCATCACGGGCCAGGGCGGCGCTCGTCATCAACTTATCGCCGCATACCTCCGCCACGGTGGCCGTGTTCACGGTCGGCACGCCAAATGAGTTCAACAAGCGCAAGGCATACAACCCGCTGTTGTAACTGATGCTGCGTTCCAGCACTGCATCATATTGCTGCCACGGCTGTGGGTTGTTCAGGTCAAAATGGATGGCACGGTCATCGAGCCGGTCATAGTCAATGCCCCGCTTCTCCATCGCGCCAAAGATCCACTTCTCCTCCACGCGCACACGGGAATACAGAACGCCAAGTTTGAGTCGTCTTTGCATGATCCACTCCGGAAGGGCGGGGATACCCCGCCCTTACTCTCCCCAATCTTCCTGTTCCATGGGCGCGAGCTGCACCGTAGCGGGGTCGAGCGCGGTCACTTCCAGATCCACACCACAATCAGAACACACCAGGATCTCACCAACTTCGGTCCCAGCCGTCAACTCGATCTGGGCTTCACATTCAGGGCAGGTAACAGTAGACATGATTTTTCAAACTCCTTTGATCTTCAAAATTTGATTTTTTACCGATTGAAGGCTGGTGCCGCCAATCGCATTACGCTTATTGACCGACTCGAGCGGATCGAACACCTGGACCACATCCGCCTCAAACACCGGACTGATGGCCTGATACGCTTCGAGCGACATCTCATCCAACTTGACCTTTGCCTCCCCCGCCGCACGGACAGCCTTACCCGCCAGCGCATGCGCCTCTCTGAAAGGCACACCCTTCGCCACGAGATAATCTGCCAGATCCGTTGCCATCATGGTCGCATCGATCGCAGCTTTCATTCTCTCCGCTTTGACCGTGATCGTCCGTAACGCCCCGGCCAGCACCGGCAGGATCGCCAGCAACGTATCGGTCGCCTGGAAAACGGGAGCCTTGTCCTCCTGCAGGTCCTTGTCGTAGGTGGAGGGCAGGCCCTTCAGAGTCGCCAGCAAGCCCGTCAGCAGACCTAACAACGTCCCTGCTTTGCCACGGGTCAACTCGAACACATCGGGGTTCTTCTTCTGCGGCATCAAACTTGAGCCGGTCGAGAAGGCATCGGCCAATTCCAGAAAGCCGAACTCAGCGCTGGTGTACAGGACAATTTGTTCGGCCAGCTTGCTCAAGTGGACCCCGATCATGGTGGCACAGAACAAATACTCGGCGGCAAAGTCACGGTCAGAGACGGCGTCCAGGCTGTTCTGCGAAACATCCGCAAACCCCAGCGCTTCAGCCAGGGCAGCCCGGTCCACCTCGAACGGCACGCCTGCCAGGGCACCGGAGCCCAACGGCAGGATCGCGGCCCGCTTCGTCAGGTCGTTCAAGCGTTCCACATCCCGTTGCAGGGGCCAGTAGTGACTCAGCCACCAATGGGCTAGCAAAATCGGTTGCGCCCGTTGCAAGTGAGTGTAGCCCGGCATGACGATCTCACCCGCCAGTTCGGCTTGCTCCACCAGGGCAGCCTGCAGCAAGCGCAGGGCTGTGAGCAGTTCCGGGATGGCTTGCAATATCCACAGGCGGAAATCGGTGGCCACCTGGTCATTGCGGCTGCGGCCCGTGTGCAGCTTGCCAGCCACGGCGCCGATCAACTCGGTGAGGCGGCGCTCAACGGCCGTGTGGATGTCCTCATCCGCGGGGGCAAAGACGAACCGTCCCGTGGAAAATTCTTCTCGGACGGTGGCCAGCCCAAGGGCGATCGAAGCGTGTTCTTTATCCGTAAGAACGCCCGCACGCTGGATGGCCTGTGCCCAGGCAAGGCTGCCGTCCACATCCTGCAACGCCATGCGCTTATCAACCGACAAAGACGCGTTGAGGTCGAAGGCCAGCGCATCGAGCGCTTGTGAAAAACGTCCGCCCCAGAGGGTCATGTGATTTCCTTTCAACGCCGACTACATCAGTCGCGTTTGAACTTTGAGTAATCGGGCTTGGGCATATCGAGGCCGGAAACCGGCAAACCATTGAGCGCGCGCACCTTCAGGCTCAAACCATACAAACGGATGAAGCCCTCGGCGTGACTCTGGTCGTAGACATCCTCCTGCCCGAAGGTGGCGAAGTCTTCGCGATACAGGCTGAACGGTGACTTGCGGCCCGCACTGATGATGTTGCCCTTATAAAGCTTGAGCTTCACCACGCCCGTGACAGGTCCCTGCGTGGAATTGACGAAGGCATCCAACGCCTCGCGCAGCGGCGTGAACCACAGACCGTCGTAGGCCAGCTCGGCATACTTC
>CAZJMZ010000178.1:0-6352 GCA_964547115.1 uncultured Anaerolinea sp.
TTCGAGCCTGGCAGCCACCGAGGTGACCGATTCGCCTTGCTCAATGAAAAAGGTCTGTTCCAGGCCATTCTCATCCAGCGGGCGGGTCAGCAGGCCGTCATACCATAAGAGTTTGGCAGAGTATTGAAGGCGTTGAGAGGCGCTGAGCCAGGCCGCTGGTGGACCGTAAAGACGCTGGGCTTGCGCAGGGATGGTTGTGCCAACCAGGGTCAGGCACAGGCACAGAACAATAACAATGATGAGTATGGGGAGAGTTTTTCGCATGAGAAGGAAGACAGACCAGGCGCAATCGTTTTCCACCTGTCTACTTGTTTACTTATTTACTTATCTACTTACCTGCCTGCCCACGTGCTTCAAGATACGACCGCAGGATCATTACCGCCGCCAAAGAGTCATGGTGTCCGGCGCGCTGCTTGCGCGAGAAGCCCAATGCAATGACCGTGGCGCGCGCATCCTGGGTGCTGAAAGATTCATCGAAAAGTTCCACAGGAATGTTGGTCTGCTCTTTGAGGGCTTCGGCAAATTTGGCCGCACGCCGCCCGGCCAGGTTCGGTTGACCTTCTTCATCGAACGACTGCCCGATAACGATCAACCCAGCCTCGTTTTCCTGCGCCAGATTAACCACCTGTGCCGCATCGAGCAGGCGCGAGACGTGTTTGATGACGGTCAATGGGCTTGCCAATGTCCCGGTCGGGTCACTGAGCGCCAAGCCGATGCGTTTTTCGCCATGGTCAACTGCCAGAATGCGCATTCGGTTCCCTACCTTGTCACCAGATCGATGCGGAACGGCAGCAAGGGCACCCAACGCCACCATGTGGGCGCAAGTTCGAGGGCCGGTTGGGCGGCTTCGGGCAGCGCAGACTCAAGATTCGAGCGCGCCTCCGTGACGCCCAGGCCCTGCACCAACTGCGTCACAACCAGCGGGTCAAAGACCTGCTGGATCGTGCGCTCGGCGCGCAGGTTCCAACGCAAGGTGCCTTCCTCGACAAGGACCGGCACCGAGAGTGGGGTCACGGTCACGCTGCCAGCGGCGGGACGAAAGCCCGAGGGCAAGGCCGCGTTCATCGCCAGCGTGGCAAGCTCGGTCAGGTCTGAAGCGGAGGCGTACTGTGCAGCAAATTCCACCTGCATGGTCAGGGTCAAGCGTGCGCCCACGCCGCCCGGCGGCGGATCGTATTTTTCCGAAAGGGTTTGGGTGAGCAAAAGCGTATTCGCGAACAACAGGTCGTTGGGCTGCAATTCGCCCTGCAACTGCTCGAGCGCCATCTCGCGCAGTTCCTTCAACAGCGACTCCTTCACGCGCTTGCGGTCGGCGTCGTTGGCCTGCACCGAAGCCAGTTCGCGCCCGCCGGTGAGCGCCGCGGGATTCGTCACTGCCAATGAAAGCCCGAGCGTGCCTTCGATGGCGTTGATGGCTTCGGCCTCCACGTTGCCCGCTGCACCGCCCTCGGCTGCCTCCACCGGGGCAAGGATCTTTTTGCCTGCAGGTACGGTTACAGCTTCGGTCGTCACAAAACGCACCGCGCCCGCCAATACCACGGTTCCATCGGGCACCGCCAGCGCCTGCTGCGTGAGATTCCGAAACTCCACTTCGCCTTGTGACTTCGACTGCGGCACCGTCCCCTCGCCGGTCGCCGTGATGGTTTGCGAAGCCTCCACCACCACCCGCTTCTCGCGCGCCGGGAGATTGCCGGTCACGAACACGCTTTCGTACGCCCGGCTGGCGTTGGCCGTGAGGGTCACGCTCTGCGTTTGCAAAACCGGGCTCAAGGTCACCTGGGCGCGCGGGATGAACAAGGCGACAATCGCCAGCACCGCCAACACTCCCACCGCCAATGCGGTAACACGTGTGATCGGATGGGTGCGCCACGCCTCTTCCTTCGTCTGAACCTGCTCCCGTTTCTCACGCAGGGTCTTATCTGGAGCCTTCTTCGTCCACTTCCTGCGCCGGGGCTTATGCCACGCTTCACGCTGCGCCTCCCCCGTGGATTCGAACACCGGGATGCCGAACGTCTCCGCCTGCGCCCGCACCTTGCGGATGCGCGTCACCAGCCCGAGCTGTGCCCCCAAAGTTGCCGCATGCCGTTGCAGAATGCGATAGTCCACCTGCCGCAGCGTGACCTGTTCAAACTTGGGAATCACCAACAGGATGCGCGGCGTCTTCGCCCACGACATCCGGTCGCGGACAGAGATGAGGTCATCGTGTGATTCAAGGGTGATGATCTGGGTCTTCATGCAGGTCAATTATAGCGTAGCGAAAACCCGCCCCCGGCAGGCTGCATTGCAAGGAGTCGATTTGCTCCCCGCTACTCGCCATTCCCCTCCAGCCACGTGGACTGATACTCCGGCTTCTCGAACTCCAGCGCATCCCTCGTGAGGTGCAACGGATAGAACGTATCCACCATCACAGCCAGTTCCTGCGTCTCCTTTTTGCCGATGCTGGCTTCGGTCATGCCCGGTTGCGGACCATGCGGCAGGCCGTAAGGATGGAGCGAGATGTCGCTGCGGTCGATGCCTTTGCGGCTCATGAAATTGCCTTCGGCATAATAGATGACCTCATCGGAGTTGACATTCGAGTGATTGTACGGCGCAGGGATGGCCTCGGGGTGATAATCGAACAGGCGCGGCACAAAAGAACACACGACGAAGTTGTGCCCGTCGAAGGTTTGATGCACTGGCGGCGGTTGATGGACCCGGCCCGTGATGGGTTCGAAGTCTTCGATGTTGAAGATCCACGGGTAGAGGTAGCCATCCCAACCAACCACGTCGAAGGGATGGTAGTCGAGAATGTGTTTCGAAAGCCGGTCACGCACCTTGATGCGCACTTCAAATTCGCCGCGTTCGGTATGTGTTTCCAACTCATCCGGCACACGAATGTCGCGCTCACAGTACGGAGCATGTTCGAGCAACTGACCGAAATGATTGCGGTAGCGCTTGGGCGGTTCGATCTGTGAAGGGTTCTCGATGGTGAAGAAGCGCGCCTCCGCCCCGTCGATGTGCAGCTGCCAGGTGGTACCGAAGGGAATGACGATGTAATCACCTTTGCGGAACTTGAGGTTGCCGAACTGTGATTTCAATGTACCGCTGCCTTCATGTACCCACCAGGTTTCATAGGACTGGGCATTGCGGTAGAAATAGTCCATGCTTTTGGAAGCACGCGCCACCCCAAGGATCACATCCTTGTTGGCCAGCAAAGGAATCCGCGCCGAAACCGCATCACCACCCAAGGGGATGTTGGATGTCTTGAAAGCGCGGTGACGGATCGGGCCAAAGTCCACCAGCTCGGGGGCGCGTGAGCCGAGATCTTCCGTCGCTTTCACGCGCGGCGGGATAAAGTTGTGATACAGAATGGACTGCAGGGAAGAGAATCCTTCCAGGCCCATTAATTCTTCACGATAGAGTTCGCCATTCGGCTTGCGGAATTGCACATGACGTTTATGCGGGATCTGACCGAGTTTATGATAGAAAGGCATGCAATACTCCTTTTATAAAACATCAGAATAGGCAACCACACTGCGCATCCCATGCGTGCGGGCGTGTTGCAGTGCTGCGGCAGTGTTCTCTTCAAGCTCGACACTTGTTATGCTGCGGCCCACAGCCGGAATGGAAGCCATGCCCATGAAGACCGAAAGAGGCATGGGCGCCCCATTCTCCGGCAGAAAAAAGCGCTTCACGCGCTCACAGGCCGTGCGGGCCCCCGGGGCGCTGGTGGCAGGCATCAGGATACGGAAGCGACCATCCAAAGCACATGGGACATCTGACTCGCGCAAGTGGTGCGTCAGCACCTCTACTATGAACTGCGCCGCTTCGCCTCGCGCCTCAGGGTGGGCCGGGTCCGCTTCGACCAGCATCTCCACCAGTGTGAGCGAATCACCATACCGCCGCGATTTACTGACCTCATGGTCCAATAACATTTGGAAGACTTCCGGGGGAAACATCAGAAGCGCGTTACCGGTTCTCTCTGGCATGTTGCTGCTCCTTTCGTCTGATCGTTAACCGACCGTGTTCCTGAGCACACCAATGCGCTCGATCTCCAACTCCACCACATCGCCATGCTGCAACCACGGACCCTGGTTCTTCGTGAGTTCATACAGGCAGCCCGTGCCCACTGTGCCCGAGCCGATCACATCACCGGGATTCAGGGTCACCGACTGTGAAGCACGAGCGATGATATCGCCGAACGACCAGTAGATATCGTTGAAATTGCCGCGCGATAGCTCCACCCCATTGACCCTGGCAGTCATCGATAGGTCATAAACGCCGGGGCGGCCGGTGGCTTTATCGACCAGCGCGTCAGGCGTCACGATGACCGGGCCGAACGAGGAAGCAAAATCCTTTGATTTGACCGGGCCAAAATTCACGCGCATCTCCTGTACCTGCAGGTCGCGCGCCGACCAGTCGTTGAAGATGGTAAAGCCAAAGATATGCTTGGGCGCTTCTTCGGGGGTCAGGTCGCGCCCCGGCTTGCCGATGATCGCAGCGATCTCCAATTCGTAATCCAGAGCCTGGGTGTAGGCCGGGTACGGGATGACTTCTTCATGCCCAAAGTCATTGTTGGGGTTCGAGAAATAGAACACGGGAAACTTGTACCAATTCTCAGGCACCTCCTGCCCGCGATTGCGATTGGCGGTTTTGACGTGCGTTTCAAAGGCATAGGCATCACGCAGGGTTTTCGGACGCAGGGGCGAGAGGAATTGCACTTCGTCCACCGGGAGCCAATCGCCAGACTTTTTGGCGGCAGCAGCCTCCGCCCCGGCAGCCATGACATCGTACAGGTCGGCAAAGGGCAGGGTGTAGACTCGGTCCCCTTCCACGAGGGCAGGCTGGGACGTATGGCGAAGCGTGCTGATGGTCGCAAATTTCATGAAAAGAGTTCTCCTGTCATATCGAGCATGGTCAGAATGTCGAAGAAATAGGCAGGCTTCAAAGTGACATGCGAGAGCGCGGGCGTGATAAGGATGCGATTATCTGGTACAGCGCGGCCATCCAGTTCCGCTTTCAAGGCCAGGATGTGGTCGTTGGGAATCACGAAGTCATTGGCATCATGGATGACCAACACCCGGGCCCGTGACCGGGAGACCTTGCCCATGGGTGAAACGGCGCGCAGCGCTTCGGCTTCATCGAGTGAGGCGTGCCCGTTCATGGGCCGCGCTGCGATGACATTCTGATAAAAGGCGATCTTTTCGGCGGTCGTGAGGTCGACCATGTAGCGTTTCAGATGTTCGTTGATGGCCTGCTTTTCGGCCGGTGTGAAGCCCAGAATTTCAGCATGACGATATGCATTGACCATGTGAATCCAGATCTCATCATCGGCAGC
Source organism: uncultured Anaerolinea sp. (assembly GCA_964547115.1). Taxonomy (GTDB): domain Bacteria; phylum Chloroflexota; class Anaerolineae; order Anaerolineales; family Villigracilaceae; genus Defluviilinea. Next base: position 5,318 of record CAZJMZ010000178.1, read on the forward strand.
TTGCAGGTCGGCGATGGGCATGCGGGCGATCTGGTCCACGGTCTGCCAGGTGGCAGGCGGGTCGCAGATCGGGCTGAAGAGCAGGATCAACGGCAGGACGTCCACGAACTCCGGCTCAGCCGAAAGCGTCAAGGCAATACTGCCACCCGTGCTCACGGCCACGGCCGCCAACGGTTCCTTGTACACCTGCTGAATATGCCGCAGACACTCACGGGCCAGCGCGAGGTCGCTTTGCTCGAAGCGCAACTCCCGCAACCCCGGCAATAGCGGCACAACCACGCGCATGCCCAGAGCAGCCAGACTGCGCGCCATGCGGATCAAGCGTGGCTCGGCCTCACCGCGCACCCCCACCCCGGTGACCAGCATCACGGTCTTACGGGCCTGCCCGCGCGGCTCATAAAGCTCGAACTGGGCACCCGTGACCGTGGAGAGCAAGCGCGGCCTGGGCTCCCGGTCTCCGCTGGTGGTGTAATTGCCGATCAGCAGCCTGCCGCCAAACCACAACCGTTTCAGTCGCTGGATGATTCGTTGCCTCTCAAATGCAGCAGCCAGGCTCACGCAGGCCTACAGATTGCCGCGCCGTTCCTGCTCCAACTCAATGGATTCGAACAAGGCCTTGAAGTTGCCCTTGCCGAAGCCTTTCGCACCATGACGCTGGATGATCTCGATGAACATCGTCGGGCGGTCCTGGATCGGACGGGTGAAGATCTGCAACAGATAGCCTTCATCGTCACGGTCCACCAGAATGCCAAGTTCATGGATGGTCTTCAGGTCTTCCTTGATGGAGCCCACCCGGTCTGGCAGGGCTTCGTAATACGTATCGGGCACGCGCAAAAATTCCACGCCACGGCGACGCAGTTCGTCCACCGTATTCAAGATATCGCCGGTGATGATGGCCACATGCTGGACACCCGGCGAGAGATAGTAATCGAGATACTCTTCGATCTGACTCTTGCGCCGCCCATCGGCCGGTTCGTTGATCGGGAACTTCACGCGGCCGTTGCCGTTCGACATCACCTTCGACATCAAAGCCGA
>CAZJMZ010000179.1:0-6321 GCA_964547115.1 uncultured Anaerolinea sp.
CCTGCACCGAGAGCGAAGCCGCCCGCCGAACCAGCGGATGCAAATTCGGTGAGGGCGATCGCGAGGCCGAAGAAGCCCAGAGCGAGGGCGATCTTCACCTGCCATTCGGCGGCCTTGTAGTTATCGTAAACGAAACGCCCGACCGCAAAGCCGAACACGAGAAATCCGGCAAAGCGCACAAGGTGACCGAGCACGCTTAACACTTCCTGAATCAATTGCAGACCTTCCATGAGACTCTCCTTGGGTTAAAAATTAGATCCAGGCCCACAACATCCATGTGGCTGTGATCGTGAGACCGATGAGAAAGCGCGCGCCGAAGGCCCAGCCCCAACCGATCATATAGGCTTTGGTGGAGGTGATGGCTTCATCGCGATTCTTGAGGCGGCGATACTCGGCAGCGAACAGACCAGCCGGTGCGGCAACAAGACCGACCAGCGGCGTGAAGAAGATGCTGGCCACGATGCCCGCCGCAAACGCCAGCAGGATCGAGCTCCACGGGATGAAGTGGTCGCGCATTTTGCGGGCGATGATGATGTTGTCGACGATGTTGCCGCCGATCATCAACAGGGTGATGATGACGAATGCAAACCATTCCCAGCCGCTCATGTTGCCCGCCGCGGCCTGAATGAGCGCGTAGACCAGCGTACCCAACCACATGATCGTCAGCCCTGGGAAGACCGGCACGATCAAGCCGACCAGTCCCACCAGCAGGACGAAGAGCGTAAAGACTTCAAGCAAGACTTGGAAAGTGAAGTTGAGCCAATCGGGCATGGTGTCCTTTGTGGCTTGGGCAGGGCCCGAGGCCCTGCCCAAGCAAATCGTGAATTACTTGATCACGTCCACGCCGCCCATCCACGGACGGAGAGCCTCCGGCACACGGATCGAACCATCGGCTTGCTGGTTATTCTCCATCACGGCGATCATGGTGCGAGGGAGGCCCAAGCCTGAACCGTTGAGGGTGTGAACGAGCCGCGCCTTGCCACCATCGGCAGGGCGGTACTTTATATTCGCACGACGCGCCTGAAAGTCGCGCACATTGGAAACTGATGAAACCTCCAGCCACTCGTTGCAGCCGGCTGCCCAGACTTCGAGATCGTAGGTGATGGCTGAGCCAAAGCCGATATCGCCGGTGCACAACTGCTTCACGCGGTAGGGAAGTCCCAGCGCAGCGCAGGTGGCTTCGGCATCTTCGCGCATCTTTTCGAGCAGGGCATCTGATTCTTCGGGGCGGGCATACATGTACATTTCGACCTTGTCGAATTGGTGCCCGCGTTTGATGCCGCGCACATCGCGCCCGGCGCTCATCTTTTCACGGCGGAAGCATGGTGTGTAGCCGGTGTACAGCAGGGGCAGTTGCGATTCATCGATGATCTCGCCCATGTGCATGCCCGTGAGCGGCACTTCAGCGGTCGGCACAAAGTACAAGTCTTCTTCGTGGTCTTTGTAGAGATTATCGGCAAATTTGGGGAGTTGCCCGGCACCGTAGACCGTGTCGCTTTTGACCATGAAGGGCAGGTACTTTTCCGTGTAGCCCTGGCGGCTGTGCAGGTCGAGCATGAAGGCGATCAGGGCGCGTTGCAGGCGCGCACCGGCGCCGCTCAGTACATAGAAACGTGAGCCGGTGATCTTGGTGCCGCGTTCAAAGTCAATGATGCCGAGGGCGGGGCCCAGGTCCCAGTGGGCTTTGGGTTCAAAGTCGAATTCGGGGAGTTGGCCGACGGTGCGCAGGACGATGTTCTCGTCTTCGGATGCGCCGATCGGTGTGCGGTCATCAGGGATGTTGGGCAGGGCCGCTGTCAGGGAAGTCAATGCGGCTTCCACGTCTGCCACCTCTTTATCGAGCGCGGCGATCTTGTCGCCTACTTCGCGCATGGCGACGATCCTGGCTTCGCGTTCAGCGGCGTCTTTCATCTTGCCGATCTCTTTCGAGACGGTATTACGTTCGGCCTTGAGCTTTTCCACGTCGGTGAGCAGAGTGCGGCGTTGTTCGTCGAGCCGCAGGATCTCATCGACCGGGGAGACGTCCATCTGGCGGTTCTTGAGCGCCGTGCGAACGACCTCGGGTGTTTCGCGAATGATGTTGATATCTAACATGGTTGCACCTCCGATGCAGAAATAGAATACGCCCCCGGTCCATTGCAGGACGAGGGGGCGTCTCGTGGTGCCACCTGCTTTTACCCCCTCCGCCCGCTTCGCGGGCACCTCCCCCAAATTCAAATGGGGAGGAAGGGTGGGGAGTCTTTGGCTTGCGCTGTAACGGGCGCACGCGTCCCTCTTACGATATTGGGTTTGCAAAGTCTGCAGGCTTTGCGCTCCGCATATCCCTGCGAGGGCGACGAGGTGAAGGGGATTTCGCTATCCATCCGGTTGCCTTGCATCGGCCGGCAACTTTCTGAACGGTGGGACAGGTACTTGTCTGCACGCGGTCTTATTGAGGGTGATTATACCCGCGAGGGGGGAGGTGTCAAGCAGGGGTAAAGGTTGCAGGGGTGGGAATGTCTGTGTGGTGAGGCAGGCTCCGGCTGGGCGGGAAGCGGAAGTTTTGTCCAGTTATGGAAGGTTGTGGTATATTTTTGTGGAGGAGTTAATCATGAACGAGCGTATCCTGATCATCGAAGACGACCAGCAGATTTTGAAACTGCTTCAACGCGGTCTATCCTACGAGGGCTACACCGTGGATACTGCCACTGATGGGCGGATGGGATTGATCCTGGCACGTGACCATACGCCTGATCTGGTGATCCTGGATTGGATGTTGCCGGGCATGGACGGCCTGGAAGTTTGCCACCGCCTGCGCACGGGTGGGTCGATCCCCATTCTGATGTTGACGGCGAAGGACACGGTGCAGGACCGCATTCAGGGCCTGGATGCGGGCGCCGATGATTACATGATCAAACCGTTCAACCTGGATGAATTGCTGGCGCGTGTACGGGCGTTGCTGCGCCGCACACAGCCTGAGCGTATTCCGGTGTTGAAGTTTGCCGATCTCTCGCTGGATACGGGTTCGCGACAAGCCACGCGTGGCAACCGTTCGATCTCGTTGACGGCCAAGGAATATGAGTTGCTGGAATTGTTCCTGCGGCACCCGAAGCAGGTGTTGACGCGTGAGGTCATCTTTGACCGCGTATGGGGCTATGACTTTGGCGGTGAGAGCAATGTGTTGGAAGTGTACATCCGCTACCTGCGTCAGAAGCTGGAAGGGGAGGGCGAGATCCGCCTGATCCATACGGTGCGTGGGGTGGGGTACGTGCTGCGCGAGAACCCGTAAGGTGTGGTTCCGGCCTTTTCCCATTTTGTGATTCGTTTCTGGTAACGTATAACGTATGTCGCTGCGCGCCAGTTTGACCCTTTTGTATTCCCTGGTGATTGGGACGATCCTGCTGGCGTTCGGCGGAGCGGCGTATGTGCTGGTGAACACTGTGTTGGTGAGCAGGGTGGATGACCGGCTGGCGAATGTGTATGATGGGTTCGTGGCGCTGGCGCAGGTGAATTTTGTGGAAGAGGTGGTCTTCACTTCCGTGCCGCGCGAATTGGACCAGGATGTCAGTGTGCAGGTGTGGGGGGTGGACGATAACCTGCAAGCCAGTTATGGCCCCTTGGGCCAGACCAGCCAACCCTTTGATCCGTTCAACAAGCGGGCCACCCGCCCGGTCTTCCGTGAGACTGCACAGAATGGCCTGACCCTGCGAGTCTTGAACGTGCCACTGGTGCATGAGGACCGGCGTGTGGCTGTGATGCAGGTGGCGATCAACATGGAGACGGTGGTGCTGGCCCGGCGCTACCTGCTGTTCGGTTTGATCGTGGTGTGGGTGTATGGTGTGATCCTGGCGGGGGTGGCTTCGTGGTTTACGTTGGGGCGCGCGCTCGAGCCGCTCAAGTCGATGATCGAAACTGCCGAACACATCAACCGCGCTGATGACCTCTCGCGGCGTATTCCGTTGCAGGGGGCCGAAGCCGATGAATTGGGCAGCCTGGCGAATACGTTCAATCAAACGCTCGAACGCCTGGAGGTCTTGTTCACCTCACAGCAGCGTTTTCTGGCCGATGTCAGCCATGAATTGCGCACGCCGTTGACGGTCATCAAAGGCAATGTGGACCTGATGCGCAGGATGAAGCAATTCGATGAAGAGTCGCTGACGAGCATCGATCAGGAAGCGGGGCGGCTGACGCGTCTTGTCGGCGGGTTGTTGATGCTGGCTCAGGCCGAATCAGGCAAGCTGGCGCTCAACCTGCGGCCGGTCGAATTGGACCTGCTGGTGACCGAAGTCTTCCAGGAGATGCATATTCTGGCGGGCGGCAAGGTGCGCCTGCATCTGACCGAGATCGACCAACTGGTGGTCAACGGCGACCGTGACCGCCTCAAGCAGGTGCTTATCAACCTGGCAGCGAACGCGATTCAATACACGCCGCAGAATGGCGAGGTGTTCCTCAACCTCTCCAAGGTCGGCGACCAGGCGCGTATCATCTGCCGCGACACGGGCCCGGGCATCCCAGCCGAAGACCTGCCACACATTTTCGAGCGGTTCTACCGTGCTGAAAAATCACGCACCCGCAGCAAGTCCACAGGCTTTGGGTTGGGACTTTCCATCACCAAATGGATCGTGGAGCATCACGGCGGGCGCATCGAGGTGACCTCCAAAGAGGGGCAGGGGACGACGTTCGCGATCTGGCTGCCGCTTTGGGTTGTTTCTGTTTCAGGGAATTAATCCCAGCCGACGGCTGGCCTGCCTGCATAACCCGGCACCATAGTTTTGATACCACGCCTCCAGCGCCGTGCTGGAGGTTTTTCCTTGCATGGCATCTGTGTAGATCGGCAGACCGTATTGCACGTAGCGCTGCGTTTCTGCGGCCCAGGTCCACTCGGCGCGCGGTATGACGCCGATACCGCCGTTGTAGCCAGCCAGCGCCAGCCGTACATCACCATTGGCAGTGTCGAAGGACCGTGCCAGATAGTTCATGCCGCGCAGGGCGTTGGTCTCAGGGTCATAGGCGTTCTCTCCAAAGCGGAAGTGGAACGGCATCACTTGAAAGAGACCTGTGGCCCCCGCACTGGACCTGGCGCGCGGGTCGCCGCAGGATTCGATCTGCATGACCGTGGCCACAAGATTGGGGTCAAGCCCGGCTGAGGCCGCCCAGCGTTCGATATCCTTGGCCCAGTATTGGACTTCGCGGGTGAAGATGGGGGAGAGCGTGGTGGTGGCCGATTGAGCGGCGGAGGCTTTCAGGGGCGCCGGGTTGTTCAACGCCAGGGCGGCGATCAGACAGGTGATGAAGAACACCCCCAGAATGGACAGGGAATAAAGAGACAAACAGCCGCTGCCATTTTCAGGGGGCGCGGCTGTTTGCCAGTCGGCAGGTTGGGTTTTGCGAGCGCGGGGCATGGGGTCAGGTTCCTTTTATTTTCAGGGACCCGAGCTCGAAGCGAGTTCGGAGTGTATTTGGTTGGCGGTTTCAGAAGATCAAACAAAATCAGGCATCGTACGAGTTGGTGTTATTGGTTTGGCCGTTATAGGGATGGTAGGTGGGTTCGGCGCGGGTGAAGGAGGTTTGCTGCATGACCGGCTTGGGGGCCGGCGTGGCCGGACGATAGGTATTGGCAGCAGAGGCCTGCATATTGCTTTGCACCGGGCGGTTGAGCGTGGAGGCGGGGCGCAGGGCGGCCTGGCTCTGATTGGCGACGGGGCGATAGCTCTGGCTGGGTTGTTGGTAGGTTTGCTGGGCGGGCCGTTGCTGGTTGTTATACGCGCCGCGCTCCTGGGTGGTGAACATGCGGTCACCGGCCAGCGAGAACGTGCCGATGATCAAGACCCGGATCAGCAGCACCATGGCCGCCACAAAGACCGGCACCACCTTGGTCATGGTCTCGTTGCTGATCACAGCGCCACCGGAGGCCGAAGCGTGGTTGACGATTGCCACCGAGACACCCCACCAGGTGAGCATGGCGTTGAAGGTGGCCGCCAGCAGCCACGCGCCGAACAGGTAATACACTTCCTTGGGTTCATCGGCGCCCTGTTCGGGGGTGAAGATGCGGGCGATCCCGGCAAAATCCATGCCACAGAAGGCAATGGCCAGGATCGTGGCCCAGCGCATCCCGGCAAAATCCAGGTTGCCGAGCACATCGGCCAGCGCGAACTGGGTGGTGCTGAAATTGAAGATCTCGAACGCTGCCAGCGCACCCAGGATCATCAGCCCCCAGGCGGCGCCACGCTTGAAACGGCGTCCACGGGTCAGGTCACGGAACAGGGCGGCGAGGCCGTCCCCGGCGTTTTTACGGTAAGCAGTCATTTCGTTCTCCTTGGTTGAATCGGTTACGATGACGGT
>CAZJMZ010000180.1:0-6317 GCA_964547115.1 uncultured Anaerolinea sp.
TTTTGATTAGTTTGCCTGTTCAACAACGATCACAAAACCATCCCGCCCCACAACCCTGACAGGGCTATGCGCTGGAATGGGATGCACACTCCTGGCCGACCACAATTCACCTGCGACATACACGCTGCCCTCTTCGTGAACACTTGTCCGCGCTTCCCCAATCTGCCCCACCAAACCGGTCAGATCGTGTGTGGGGCGTTTCGTCGCTGCCTCCACGGTCTTGCGGGCGGCAACCCACAAAAAGCCCGCCACCAAACCTGAGGTGAGCAGCGCCACCAGCGGATTCACCGCAAACCAGGCCTTTTCACTGGGGAACATGAACATTGACCCCACCACCAGCAAGCTGATGGCAAGCGCCAGATACAACTCGCGCCCCGATTTTTGCATGGCATACACAAAGGGAATAACGCTCAAAAACAACAGGATCAGCGCCCAGACATTGAACGACAGGTTATAAACCGCATACCCGGCGACCACCAGGCAAAACAAAGCCCCCACCTCGAACAATCCTGTCCCGGGCGTGGCCAACGCCAGCATTCCCAACAAAAAACCACCCACCAGGAACAAGTAAGCCACATTTGGGTTCAGTAGGAAATCCATATTGTCTCCAATTCATTATACAACAACTGGCACTTTTTCTTCACACACGACGTTCTATTTCTCATACGAGATTAACCGCAAAAGGTTTTACCACCCACGCTGTATAATTGACCTGCTTGATCTCACAACCCAAGGAGTTCGCGTGAACTTTCAAAAGATTTGCTTCATCGGCCTCGGCTACATTGGACTGCCGACCGCCTCCACCTTCGCCCTGCACGGCCTCAACGTCCTCGGCGTGGATATCAACCCGACCGTCATCCACACCCTACAGCAGGGCGAGATCCATATCCACGAACCGGGCCTGCGCGATGTGGTGACCCGCGCCATCCACTCGGGGCGCATCACTTTCGCCACCCAGCCCGCAGAAGCGGACGCATTCATCATCGCCGTCCCCACCCCCTTCAAGGAACACGAATTCGGCGAATACAACGGACAACGCTACAAACTGGCGGACATGCGCGCCGTCATCGCTGCGACGGAAGCCATTCTCCCGCATCTACGCCCGGGAAATCTGGTCGTCCTCGAATCAACCTCGCCTCCGCTGACGACGACTGACCTCGTCCGCCCCATCCTCGAGCGTTCCGGCCTCAAAGCCGGCGTGGATTTTCACCTGTGTTATTCGCCCGAACGCGTGCTCCCCGGGCAGATCCTACGCGAACTGGTCGAGAATGCCCGGGTGATCGGCGGCGTGACGTCTGAATCAGCCCGCGCCGGGCGCGACTTGTACGCCACCTTCGTAAAAGGCCAGATCATCGAGACCAACGCCACCACCGCCGAGATGGTCAAGATCATGGAAAATACCACCCGCGATATCAACATCGCCATCGCCAACGAATTCGCCCGCCTCGCCGAAAAATTCGGCGTGGATGTCTGGGAGGCCATCCGGCTCGCCAACCTGCACCCGCGCATCAACATCCTCAATCCTGGCCCGGGTGTGGGCGGGCACTGTATCAGCGTGGACCCGTGGTTCTTCGTCGAAGCCGCGCCCGAACTGACCCGGCTCATTTACAACGCCCGGCAAGTGAATGATGACCAACCGCACTTTGTGGTTGAAAAAGTAAAACAGGCTCTGGGCAATCTGCAAGGTAAAACCATCGCCGCCCTGGGCCTGGCCTATAAACCCGATGTGGATGATCTGCGGGAAAGCCCGGCTGTGGAGGTTGTGCATTTGCTTCAGCAGGCTGGCGCACAGGTCAAAGCCTGGGAGCCGTTCAAGCCAGAAGCGCAACTGCCCGGCATCGATATGGCCCAAAGCCTGCCAGACGCTCTGCAGCACGCCGACCTCATCCTGTTGCTTGTCAATCATACTGCCTTCAAAACACTGGAGCCTCAGGCCATCGCTGTGCAAACCCCCGCCCGCTTCGTGGTGGACTGTGTCCACGCGTGGCAGGCGGCCGAGTGGCAACAGGCCGGGTTCCAATTCCATCTGCTTGGCAAACAGACCCTCGAACAACCTCAGTGACCGGCAAGCGCATGAAAATCCTTTCCGTGCTTGGCACCCGCCCCGAAGCCATCAAAATGGCTCCTGTCATCCAACGGCTCCAAGGGACACCCGGGATCAAATCCATCGTCTGCGTGACAGCACAGCACCGCCAAATGCTCGATCAGGCTCTGGAGCTGTTCCAAATTCGCCCCGATTTTGACCTCGACCTGATGCGCGATGGCCAAACCATGGCACAAGTCAGCGCGGGCATTTTCACCCACCTCGACCCCATCCTCGCCGACCTGCAACCTGAATGGGTGTTGGCGGTCGGTGATACGACCACGGTAGTGACCACCTCCCTGCTGGCCTTTTATCGCCGCATCAAGTTCGGGCACATCGAAGCCGGTCTGCGCACACACAACAAGTGGCAGCCTTTCCCTGAAGAGATCAATCGCCGCCTCGCCACTGTCACCGCCGACCTGCACTTTGCGCCAACAGACTGGTCAAAAGGCAACCTGCTACGCGAAGGCGTGGAGGAAAGCCGCATCGTGGTCACCGGAAACTCCGTGATCGACGCACTGCTGCTCGCCGCGCAAATGGACGAGCCGCAAGCGATCCGCGCGCTGTTGAGCGAGTTAGGCCTGGGCCAAAACACCAGTGGCAAAAAATTGATCCTGGTTACGGCTCATCGGCGCGAAAATTTCGGCGCAGGCATGGAGCAGATCTGCCAGGCGCTCAAACAACTCGCCACCCGCCCGGATGTTGAGATCGTTTACCCTGTGCATCTGAATCCCAATGTGCAGGAACCGGTCAATCGCATTCTCAAAGGTGTGCCGCATATCACGCTGCTGCCCCCGCTCGATTATCTGCCGCTGGTACATTTGATGAAGAATGCGACCTTGATCCTCACAGACTCAGGCGGCATTCAAGAGGAAGCGCCTTCGCTCGGCATCCCGGTGCTGGTTTTACGTGAAACCACCGAACGACCGGAGGGCGTGGCCGCAGGGACGCTCAAGCTGGTTGGAACAGAGACAGGCCGAATTGTGGCCGAGGCGTCGCGCCTGCTGGAGGATGCATCGGCGTATGCGGAAATGTCGCGAGCGTCGAATCCCTATGGCGATGGGCAGGCTGCCAGGCGCATCGTGGAAGCCTTGTTGCAAACCCGCCAGGGTTGAATCCCGCTTGATTGTGGGTATAATCATTTTATGAAAGTGTTCTGGCGCATTCTTCTGACGCTGGCCCTGCTCACACCTTTGCTGGGTGTTGCGCAAGCCGCTTCGGCGCAGACCGAAACTGTGCGCTACTTCCCCGAGACCGGGCACAGTGTGCAAGGGGCGTTCCTTGAATTTTACAGAACCGCCAAAGACCCGTTGCTGGCCTATGGCTACCCAATCACCGAACAAATGACTTCGCGGGATGGGCACGTGGTGCAATACTTCCAGCGTGCGCGTTTCGAACTCGGCGGCAATCAGGCGGTAACACTCACTGCCCTCGGCACCCTGACCTACACCCCCAACAAACCACTGGTCATTAGCAATGCCAATGCCTGCGAAACCTACAGCACAGGCTTTGCCGTGTGCCTGGCCTTCTTGGAATTTTACAAAGCTAACGGCGGCCCGGCTCAATTCGGCAACCCCATCTCCCCCTTCGAATCGAGTGACGGGTTGATCGTGCAATACTTCGAAGGCGCCCGTTTCGAATGGCGCGCTGACCGCCCGCAAGGACAGCGCGTTGTCATCTCAGACCTGGGCCGCATTTATTTCGACAAACTCAAGGAAGACCCCGCGCAACTCAAACCCGCCAAACAGACCGATGCCACCATCAACCCGGTGCTCGCACTCAAAGTGCGCGCATTTGTGTTGAAAGCGGTCATTCTCAACGGCTCACAACAAACGGTGTATGTCAGTGTCCAAAGCCAGACCGGGCAGGCCGTGGCCAACGTCACCGGCCGCGCATTGGTCAAATTCAGTAATGGTGTCAGCCAGGAATTTCTATTCACCACCAACGAGCGTGGTCTTGCGCAGATCGCGTTCACTTTCCCCGATCAAAAAGCGGGCGAACTCATCCCCATTGAAGTCACGGTTAACTACCAAAGCCTGAACGCCAGCACCAAAACTTCGTTCCGGGTGTGGTTCTAAAGCAGGTCACGCACCGCAAAGACCGGCCCATCTTTGCACCCCAACCGCCAGCCAGACCGGATATTCACCGCACACACCCCGCACTCGGCAATCCCCCCGCACGGCACCGGCATGCGGATGAAGACCTGCGCTTCGGTCCCAGCCAAAGTCTGCTTCAACGCCCCCAACCTTTCACGCCACTGAGTCAAGCCCGCCAGTGCCACATCGAACGCGGCGAAATCAGCCCACGCCAGGATCTCATCCAACGCCGCCAGCGGCTGGACCTCCACAGCGTCAGGCAGGTCGTCGTGCGTGCCATCGGTCACGGCCACGACAGCCGCCCCCTGCTTTAACGCCGGGCTAATCAATCCCCGTACAATTAACATAGAACGCTCGAAAGAGATCAAGGCCACTCGCCGCGCACCTGCAGGGAGTGTAAACCCGTTGCCCAACGGCCCGCGCAATTGCAGGCGCTCACCCGGCAGCCAGGTCACCGGCTCGGCAGGCGCCACGAGACAACTTTCAGCGCTGGATTCCGTATGGAAGAGCGGAACAGGTAACGGTGAGTCTGAGGCGTACCGTCCGGCGAGCAGATATTGGCCGGGCGCGGGCATCAGGTTCGGCGGGCAAGAAAGCCGCAGGACGGGTTGTCCATCTGCCAGACTCACTTCAAGGATTTGGCCTGTTCCGGTGTGCATGATGGCTTATGCTATCATGGCGGTATAATAATTTCAACTCAAATCGGAGGAATAATGAACATCGTAGATGTAATTCGGTCGCTGGCTGGTTTTGCCTGGCTTGCGGCTGTGGGCTTGGTGTTGTTCGCGGTGGCACGCGCCAGCCGCAACCAGAGCTCCAAAGGCATGGGGACCACAATCATCATTGTGGTGGTCGTGGCGCTGGCGCTTTCGGCCCTGGGCTCAGGGTTGGTCTTCATCGAGCCGGACGAGTTGGGCGTGGTCATCACCGTGGTCGGTGGCCAGGGTCTGCGCCCCGAGGCGCTGCCTTCCGGTTTGCACTGGATCATCCCGTTCGCTGAACGCGTGGAGCGCTATTCGATCCTGAACCAGACGTACACCATGTCTTCGGTGGTGGACGAAGGCCAAACCCAGGGCGACGACTCGATCCAGGTGCGCACCAAGGATGGGCAACAGGTCTTTGTGGATGCTTCCGTCATCTACGCTGTGGACCCGAACGCGGCCATTAACCTATATCGCACCTGGCGCAATGGGTATGAAGAAGGGCTGGTCCGTCCGCAATCACGCGGTGTAATTCGTGACGTGGCTTCGCAATACGGCGTGGAAGAGATCGTCAGTAGCAAACGTGCCGAGATGGAAGCCGCCATCACCGATCAACTGATCCAGATCTTTGCTGAGAACAACCTGGTGCTCAAGGACTTTGTGCTGCGCAACATCCGCTTCAGCGACGAATATGCCGCCGCAGTGGAGCAAAAGCAGATCGCTGAGCAACAGGCGCAACAGGCCAAGTTCGTGGTCGAGTCAAAGAAGCAGGAGGCCGAGCAGGCCCGTCAGGTGGCGCAAGGCCAGGCCGATGCGGCCGTGATCGCTGCCAAGGGTGCCGCAGAAGCCCGTCTGATTCAGGCGGAGGCCGAAGCGAAGGCCAACCAATTGCTGGCGCAATCACTTACACCCGAGTTGGTGCAATACCAATATGTGCTGAAACTCGCGCCCGGCGTGCAGACCATCTTTGTGCCGAGCGGCAATCAGTTCATTCTGCCTCTGCCAAGCCCCGGCTCTACGCCTACGACCGTCATACCACAGTAACGAGTATTTCCCCGGGTTGGGAGTCTCATCCCAGCCCGGGGCATTTTTATTTCTTATGCCCATTCCTCACACCGGACGCGAAATCCGCCTGACCAGCCTTTCGGCTTGCGCGGGTTGAGCATCCAAACTAAGCGCTGAAGCGCTGACGCAGGTGCTGCGTCCCGTAAAAGATGTATTTGCCGCCGCGTCGTTCCCAGACTTGTTGGTTGGTCTGCGTGAACCGGACGACGCGGCTGTTTGGCGTTTGGATGACGAGCGGGCGATCGTGGTCACCACTGATTTCTTCACCCCCGTGGTGGATGATGCATATGATTACGGCGCCATCGCCGCCACCAACAGCCTCTCGGATGTGTATGCCATGGGCGGGCAGCCGTTTCTGGCTTTGAACGTGGC
>CAZJMZ010000181.1:0-6307 GCA_964547115.1 uncultured Anaerolinea sp.
GGGTGTAGTAGTCCTTGAGAAAGGCAAAGAAGGTCTCGTCGCCGATGCGCTGGCGCAGGTCTTCGAGGAAGCGCGCGCCGGTCAGGTAGACCTTGTCCCAGTAGGGCCGCTGGCCGCCGCCTTCATAAATGGGAATATCGACAAAGCCCGGGTTACTGAACTCAAAGTAACGATAGCTCCACCACCAGTTCAACTGTTCGGGGTGAAAGGTCTCGTAATAAATACGCTCGCTGTAGGTGGCCAGCGCCTCATCGAGCCACGGCTCGAGGGCCTGATTATTGGCCACGGCATCGAACCACCATTGGTGCGCGGTCTCATGCGCGGCGATGATCACCAGGTAATTCTTGGGCGTGTTATCGTACAGGTTGAAATAATCACGGCTGATGAAATAGAAACCCGAATATTCCATGCCGTCGTTGAAATCGCCCTGCACCGCTGTCAACGATTTGTGGCGATACGGCCCGAACTTTTCACTGAACAACTGCAGCGATTCGACCGTGGTCTGCAACAGGGCCTTGCCGGGCGCATCGTAATAAGTGAAGAAATAGCTGTACACCGTCACATCCCCCACCTGCTGGCTGGCCACCTTGTAATACAAGCTCATCGACAGGGCGAACGTCCGCCCCGCCTCCAGCACGAACCGACGGCTGCCACTCTTCCCCGAATCCACCTCTGCGCCTGAGGCCGCGATCTGCGGCACCGAGCCATCGGTGAAGGTGATCAACACATCGAAATCCACCAGGTCATAGACCAGTTGCTCGCCATAGAACCACGGCTCATACAGCATCCAGCCCGTGCCCGGCTGGTACGGCACAATGAACGGATACCAATCCACAAAATTGGTCTGCCGGTCGGTGAACCCATAGATCTGCGGGCGCACATCCTCCGGGTTGCTGTAGGCTTGCATCTTCGGCAGGGTCAGTTCATACTGCATCGCCACTTGAATCGTCCCGGCCGGCGGCAGGGGTTGCGCCAACGCCACTTCCAACTTCTGGCCATCCAAACCGATGGCGGCCACGGGCTGCCCGTCCACGGTTAGGGTGTTGCGCTTGAAACCGCCCGCCCACAGGTTGGGCTCCACGGCCAGCACGAGATTGCCCAGCGTCTCACCGGTCCAATTGGGATAGGTGATGACCTGATCGACCACGGCCACATTGGTGCTGAAGTTGAATTGCAGGTTGATCTCGTATTTGGCGCGCGCCAACTCAGGTTGTGGAGGCAGCGTGGCCGTGGGCGTCTCACTGGGGGGCGGCGGCGTATTCGTCAGTGCAGGGACGGTGGCAGAGGGGCTTACAGTATCCGCAGGCAGAGGCAGGCTCGGGGTGGAGGGTGCCGCGGCGCAAGCCGTCCCAAAAAGCAGGATGAAGAGAATGAAGACACGGGAAAAAGTAAAGCGGCGCATAGCGGCATTGTACTGGATTTGAAGGTTTCACTCAACAAAGAAATGAGTTCAAAGCTCGAATTTTCATAATTCAGGAAATTTGTCATTGACTCTGAATTTGATTCTCTGTATACTCTGAAAACGCTTTCTGAAAACGCTTTCAAGAGCATGAATCCCAAAACCCACTCCCCCACAATCGCAGATGTTGCGCGCCAGGCCGAGGTTTCGATCGCTACTGTCAGCCGGGTGTTGAATGGCACTGTGCCGGTGCAAGCCGAAAAAGCCGAGCGCGTGCGCACCGCCATGGAGAAGCTGAACTTCGTGCCGCGCCACGCCGCGCGGGTGCTGGCCAGCAAGCGCACCAACACCATTGGCCTGCTGCTGCCAGAGATCAGCGGGGCGTTCTTTCAACCAATGCTCAAAGGCATCGATGAAGGCGCGCGCGAGGCGGGTTACGATCTGCTCATCCACTCCACCAAAACTTCGCGGCGGCACCCACTGGGCGAACACAACACCGATGGCATCATCGTGTTCACCGACAGCCTCGAAGACCGCGAGTTGCAGCGCTTGAGCCGCATCAACTTCCCCACGGTCTTGCTGCATCAAACCCCACCCGCCGATTATCGCATCCCGGTCATCACCATCGAGAACAAGGACGGCGCCGCCATGCTGGTCAGTCATCTGATCGAGGCCCATGGCCGGCGCCGTATCGTTTATTTGCGGGGACCGGAAGGGCACGAAGATTCGGGCTGGCGCGAACGCGGTTATCGTGAAGCGCTCGAAACCCACGGTTTGCCCTTCGACCCCACTTTGATCCTCAACGGCGGTTTTGACGAGGCTGTGGCCTTCATGACCATGCAGCAAATGTTGCTGGACGGATTGGAGTTCGATGCGGTCTTCGCTGGCGACGACGATGCCGCCATCGGGGCCATGCGCGCCCTGCGCAATGTCGGACGCCTCATTCCTCAAGATGTGGCTGTTGTCGGTTTCGACGATGTGCCCTTCGCCCGTTACCTCTCCCCCGCGCTGACGACCGTCCGTGCGCCGATCGAAGAGGTGGGGCGCGAAGCCGTCCGCCAATTAAAACGCCTGATGGACGGCGACCAGGCCGACCCGTTGACCCTGATGCGCACCGAATTGATCATCCGCGAATCATGCGGGTGTGATTTCCCGAATCCCACACCGATAAAAGAAGAAAGCCTCATAACTACCAGGAGGTGAAGCGGTTCAATAACGACCCCCAAGTTGCGTGTCTGATTCAATTCAATCAAATCACCCGGAGGAATGCATGAAAAAGAAACTATTCAATCTATTTGCCCTGTTTGTGATGCTCTCGCTGGTCATCACAGCCTGCGGCGGCGGAACAGCCGCCCCGCAAGCAGCATCTGACGAGAAGGTGAAAGTGGTCATTTTCGTCGGCATGGGTACCGGCACCGACCCCGATCAAGTGGAAGCACAACAAAAACTCGCTGAAAAATACAACAGCACGCACGACAAGATCGAGATCGAATTCCTGATCGTGCCGCATGAAGAATACGCCACACGGTATCTTGCCATGCTTTCGGGCGGCAACGCCCCGCAGTTGGTGGGCCCCAATGGGGTTTCGAGTGTGGCCGAGTTCTTTGATACCTGGGAAGATATCACCCCCTACATCGAAAAAGACAACCTGGACCTCAGCGACTTTTACGGCCCCGCCGTGGATCTGAACAAATATCCCACCAAGAACACCGGCCTGCCACTGGGGTTGTATCCTTCCTTCCTGTTCTACAACAAGGATATCTTCGATGCCCAGGGCGTGGACTATCCCACACACGATTTCAACGACACCTCCTGGACCTACGATGCCCTGCGCGAGATGGCCATGCGCCTCACCGTGGATAAGAACGGCAAAAACGCCACCGACCCGGATTTTGACCCCGCCAACATCGTGCAATACGGCTACGATGACCAATGGGATGGCATGCGCGGCACGATGGCAAACTGGGGCGCCGAAAATGTAGGCCGCCCAACCACCTCCGACTATAAGACCGCAGTAGCCAATTCACCTGAATGGATCCAGGGCCTGCAATGGCTCAGCGATGGCATCTGGGTGGATCACTTCATCGGCGGCGCAGATGTGCAAGCCGCGCGCGATTCTTCAGGCGTGGACCCGTTTGGTCCCGGCACCACCGGCATTTTCTACAGCCATACCTGGTTCATGGCTGAAGGCTTGCATGACCTGTCCTTCGCGGCCGATATTGCCCCGGTACCGTTCAACCCGCAGGGCAAGCGCATTGCCCGTATCGACTCGGACAACTTCACCATTCCCAAGGATGCCAAGAACAAGGACGCCGCCTGGGAAGTGATGAAGTGGTTGACCTCCCCCGAAGTCATCGTGGATGTATGCCGTATCTATGGCTGTATCCCGGCCCGCAAATCAGTGCAGGACAAATTCCTTGAACAACTCAAGACCGATTACCCCGGCATTGACTACGATGTGATCTTCAAATCCATCGACTATCTCGACAAGCCCAACAACGAAGAGTGGATCCCCGAATGGGGCAAGATCGAAGATGCCCTCAACAACAGCCTCTCGCTGGTCTACTCAGGGCAGGAAAAAGACGCGACCAAGGTCCTGAACGATGCCAATGCCGAAGTCCAGAAAATTCTGGATGAGTATTGGGCCACCCACTAAAGACCTATTCAGGGGACAGTCACCCTGTGTGACTGTCCCCTGAACCCACAGGAAAGGAAACGCCATGGCTTCCATCTCCGGTAAACGTCCCATGAGTCTAGCCCGCCGTGAGGCAATGTGGGCCTACGCCTTCATCCTTCCGTGGAGCATTGGGTTCATCGTCTTCACCGTTGGGCCCATGCTGGCCTCGTTGTATTTCTCCTTCACCGATTACAACGTCATCTCAGCGCCGCGCTGGATCGGTCTGACCAATTACGTCAACCTGTTCAAAGATGCTTTGTTCTGGCATTCGTTGGGGGTCACGTTCAAATTCGGCCTGATCGCACTGCCACTCGGGTTGGTTTTCAGTTACATGATCGCCGTACTCCTGAATACAAAAATTGCGGGCATCAACGTTTGGCGTACCATCTACTTCCTGCCTTCGGTGATCGCTGGTGTGGCTGTGGCCCTGTTGTGGGCTCGCATCTTTGACCCCAAATTTGGCATTTTGAATCCCTTTCTTGAAAACTTTGGCATCAAGGGTCCCGGCTGGTTCAGCGACCCTGATTGGGCCATCCCCGGCTTGATCATTATGAGCTTGTGGGGCGTGGGCGGCAACATCATCATTTACCTGGCAGGCTTGCAAGGCGTCCCCACCGATCTGTATGATGCCGCCAAAGTGGATGGCGCCACGGCCTGGCAACGTTTCATTTATGTGACCCTGCCCATGACCACCCCGGTCATTTTCTACAACCTGGTGCTGGGACTGATCGGCACCTTTCAATATTTCACTGAAGTCTACGTGCTCAGCGGCGGCTCTGGCGGGCCAGCCCGCGCCACCTTGTTTTACAACCTGTATCTTTACCAGAACGCCTTCAAATATTTCCACATGGGCTACGCCTCCACCATGGCCTGGGTATTGTTCGTGATCGTATTGGTGCTCACCCTGCTCATCTTCCGCTCGTCTGATGTATGGGTCTATTACGAAGGTCAGATCAAAGGAAAATGACCATGGCAAACAACATCGGCCAAAACTACACTGGCATGAAAACTCGCGACCTCTTGATGCGCTCCATTGTCACGCTCATCCTGGCGGCTGGCGCAGGCATCATCATGATCCCCTTCCTTTACCTGCTCTCCACCTCCCTCAAAGACAAAGACCAGATGCGTCAAAGCCCGCCGCCCCTGATTCCCGTGGCGGCCGATACGGCCATCATCAACGGTCAGGAAGAACCTCTATACGAAGTGACCCTGGATGGCCAGACCCGCAACATGGCGCTCGTTAAATTTCGACCCGGCGGCAAAGGCCTCTTCGTTGACCCCGCCCAGCCGGATCAGACTCACGAATTGCTGATCGCTGACCAGAAACCGCTTCGCCACGTGGAGTTTCACTTCGAAAACTACCCTGAAGCATTGCGCCAAATGAAGTTCACCAAACTGCTGGGCAATACCCTGCTGGTCACCTTCCTTGGCATGGCCGGAATGCTATTCTCCTGCTCGCTGGTGGCCTACGGCTTTTCGCGTTTTCGTGCACCGTGGTTGAACGTGCTCTTCCTGCTGCTGCTCTCCACCATCATGCTGCCCAGTCAGGTGCGTTTGATCCCCACCTACATCCTCTTCAACAAGCTCGGCTGGGTCGATACGCTCCTGCCGCTGATCGTTCCGCAATTCTTTGCCAACGCCTATGACGTCTTCCTGCTGCGCCAATTCTTCATGACCATCCCCCTCGAACTGGATGACGCAGCCAAGATCGACGGCGCCTCGCCGCTCCAGACCCTGCTATACATCATCATCCCCCAGGCCCGCCCGGCCCTCGTCTCTGTATCCATCTTCCACTTCCTCTACGCCTGGAACGATTTCTACGAACCGCTCATCTACCTCCACACCCCCGATCACTGGACGCTCGCTGTTGGCCTGCAAACTTTTAATGCGTTATACGCCAACAACACTAATTACATCATGGCCGCCTCGGTCGTCATGATCCTCCCCCCCATTATTCTATACTTCCTCGCCCAAAAGATCTTCACCCAAGGCGTGGTCTTCACGGGTATTAAAGGCTGATATCTCATTCTACAGGAGTCATCAAGTGACAACACAACTTTACGGCGGTATTGAAGGCGGTGGCACAAAGTTTAACTGCGCCATCGGAAACGGTCCCGACAGCCTGATTGCCGAAGCACGCTTTGCAACCACCACACCAGCCGAAACGATCAGGCAAGTGTGTGATTTTTTCATGCCCCATGTAAATCAACTTCAGGCGATCGGCTTCGGTT
>CAZJMZ010000182.1:0-6219 GCA_964547115.1 uncultured Anaerolinea sp.
CTGCGATTGGTCGCCCAGGCGAAAACATCCCGCATGGATCGTGTCAGGACCTGTGTTGTGACTGGGTCGCGTAATAGATCCACGATGGCAGGGAGATTTGTATCGAACATGAAGCTGCAGTTAATGATCAAGGCGGCTTTATCCTTGGCCCATGAATTAACAGCCTCATACAGACCTTGTGAGACGCTTGTCAACGTTCCGATACCGTACTCATTCAAGACTTGATGCAGGTGGATGTTTGCTGTGGTGGTAATGGAGCGGATGATGCCGGCAACAAATGTGCCATGGTCTGGTATTGGATAATGAAAGGGTGGCGGGGTTAAGGCTGCCAGATTCGCGAAAGTTGCGTTGCCCGGTCGAATGGCATGGATGGTCAGATTGCCGCCGAACACGAATTGCATCAAGGCTTCGGGTGAATTGGGCTGTGCCAGTGCGGCAGGGCGCAATTGTCCCAAGATATCCATTGCCCGTGCTTTCATATCACTTGTTGGAACGGTGTCCAGGATCGCCACATGGATCACTTTACCGGCAAGACTGTTCTTGTGAACATCTAACTTGTGAATTGAGTTTTGGCCGAAACGAAAGGCGATTTCGTTTTGGGTTGGTTTGGGGGCCTCCTTGGGCCAACTGCCGGGGCCGCCTGTGCCGCCTCCATGATGCAGGCCGCTCGAAACCCAATTCGGAGAGACAGAGACCAGACTGAAATTCTCCTCCATATTGACAGGCCCTGCGCTCAATTCCAACACAGCATCATTGAGCATAGCCAGCACATCCTGCCCGGCACGGATGGCGACAGGCACCAGCGAAAAGGGCTTGGCGGTTTCTGTAGCAGAAAACGTGATGACCTGTGTTCCATCTTCAGGCGGAATGATATTGTTGCGCCAGTTCTCAGACAAGGCCTTGTAGGGGCCGTCTGATATCTTGGCAAAATTTGCATCCGACGTCAAAAATGTCCGCAGGGCCTGCAGAACAAGTTTATTACTGTCATCATTGATTGTCGCATCAGGGTGTTCCACCTGAAAGACCATCTCACCGGGTACAAAATAGTGTTTTTGGTGCTGCTGTTCCATTCCCAGCGCGTGTTTAAGGCAGGCAATCAGTTTTTTGATGAATGGTCTCATATCTTATTCCTTGTTTGATCGATTTACTTTACTTGATTAACGAAAGTGTGCCCACTTTTCAAGCACACAACCTACCTCGATAACGGCCCCGCATCACCCACCAGTTGGAAGGCCCCCCAAAAGGCGGGGTGGAGGTCGTTGTGTTCGGCCAGGATGGAGGTTTGTGCCTGGCGCAGGGCCGCGGCCTTTGAGGCTCCGGCGTGGAGGGCGGCATAGAAGCGGCTCATCAGGCTGAGGGTGGTTTGATCGTTCACCTGCCACAGGCTCGAGACCAACGCCCCGGCGCCGGCGTACAGGAAGCTCCGCCCGATGCCGATCAAGTCTTCTGAGGCTGCCACCCGTGCCTGCCAGGTCTCACAGGCGCTCAGTGTCACCAGCTCGTAGCTGAGGTCTTGTTGCAGCACGTCATTGGCGTAGAGTTGCACATCAGCTAGTTGCACATAGGACAGGTCGGGCTGGTCGAGACGGTGCCGGCCGTGGGCGGCAATATGCAAGACCTGTACCGGAGGTGCGTGGAATGCCGTGCGCGTCGCTTCGGCTTCAAGATGTGTCTGCCCCCCGAATAGTTTATGAACCAGGTGAGCTTCAGTGGCCGTATGAGGTAATCTGCCATCCCATGAGTGCGCAAGTGTCAGGGCCCCAGGTGCGCGTTTGGGGGCGGGGCGGGTGATCAACCCGGCTGTTGGTACGATCACCACCTCGTGATTCTCAACCAGATAGCCGCGACCATCGTGAAGCAGGTGAAAAGGCAGAAAGTGCAAGGCGCCGTACGGCACGATCACCAAACGGCGATTTGCGCGTTTTATGTTCAAAGGGGTGAGCAGGCAGGTGTGCAAACGTCCCAACACACGTTGGAGCAGCCTGGTTTGCAGATGCAGCTTGGGGTCAGCGGGATCGAGGTTGAGCGCCCCACCGATGTTACCGTTGACCTGGTGTACCAGGTCAACCAACTCTGTTGTTGTAACCGGTAGCGGGTTGGCTTGTACGCCCTCCCGCGTGACGACAAAAGCCAGCAAAGACGTATCGGTACTGTAGTACGCAATGAGCGTGGTGTCGGGGTCAAGTACGTGCTGAATATCTCTCAGCGAGGGGCTGGTGGCCACTGATGTTTGAGCCATCCCTGTCCGCAGGTATAACTGTTCGGTGATCGCCCGCATACGCCGCTCTCGTTGGGTCATTTCGGCGCGCGCCTGCCCGGTTGTAGGCGCCTGGGTGGGTGAGGAGCTGTCTGGCGGGCGATGGACCAACGCATAGAACCGTTGATGTTCCGCCCGCAGGGTTTCCAACTCAGCGATCAGGGCCCGGCTGTCTGCATCTTCTTGTGACCAGCGCAACTGTTCACGGTTGGTCAGGTAGGTCAGCCAGTTTTGGGCTCGCATATGCTCGAGCGTTTCAAATGCTTGGGCGGGGCGTCCCAGACGGAGTTGTAGTGCGATCAAACGCCGCCCGGCTTCACCTTTATCCTCCAGAAAATCGGGGCGCAGGGTGAGTGTCAGCCCACGGTGCATGCGGTTGATGGTGGCCAGGGCTGCACGATAATGTTGTTCAGCGCGATGGTGCTGGTTTAAAGCCTCAGCGACCTGCCCTAATAATACATGTGCTGCATAGTGCAAGTCCAGCATGCCTGCCCGTAGCGCCCTCTGCCCGGCGGAGAATGCAGACGGGAAATCGTGCCGGGACAAGAGAGCCTGCCCCTGCAATAAATTGGCAGTTGCGCTTTTCAGTTCCTGACCATCGGCATCGAAGATGGCAGCAGCCTGTACTGCTTCTTGATAAGCGGTCATGGCGTCGCCATTCCGTAAGGCCAGCCGCCCCCGCCACATGCGGATGGTGGCCAAGAGACTTTTTGCGCCAAGGGATGAAAAGACCGCCTCTGCCTCCCCCAGGGCTGTTTCAGCTTCAAGGAGGTTTCCCACCGCGGCTTGGGCCTGTGCCAGAAACAGCTGCGTGCGAGCCAGTTCGAAGCGGGCGTCGAAATTTGCCCCAAACTGTTCGATGACGGTCTCTGCCGTTTCGCGGGCATCATTGTTGCGATTCAGCGCCAGATAGCATTCGACCAGATGATATTGGATCAATGC
This sequence comes from uncultured Anaerolinea sp., assembly GCA_964547115.1. Lineage (GTDB taxonomy): Bacteria > Chloroflexota > Anaerolineae > Anaerolineales > Villigracilaceae > Defluviilinea. The sequence continues at coordinate 3,200 of CAZJMZ010000182.1, forward strand.
CATTTCGTAGGGCTGGCCTTGTGTCCTTTTGAGGGCGCCGTTCAACAGGATCAGTGCGTGTTGGTACTTTCCCTGCATCAATGCGACCTCTGCCATGCTGGCTTCGATCTGGGCGACCGTGATTACATCCTGTGCAGCTGTTGCCAATCTGTGGGCCTTCTGGTACCAGGCCAGGGCTTGCGAAAAATTTCCCAATTTGCTGTAGGTCAGGCCGGTATTGGTGTAGAGATTTCCAAGGTAAGCCTGCCCCTGTTCCCCGAGCGCCAACGCCTGCCGCACGGCCGATTGAAACAATTCCAGCGCCCTTTGTTGATTTCCGAGATAATTTTGCACCAGTCCAGTTTGCCATTCGAGCCGAAGCAATTTGTCAGTTTCGTGGTGTCGTGTAAAGATCGCGTGGGCGCGCTCAGCGTCGGCGAGGGCTTCTGAAACGCAATTCAAGTTAGGGCTGAGATAGAGGCGTCCGATCCGGGTGCGGGCCCAGCCGACCTCATTGCCTGCAGCTGTGAATAAATCCCCGGCCTGGGTGAGCATGTCCCAAGCCTCACGGACCTGCCCCAGAAACTTGAGGGCATCGCCTTTGGCCATCAGGCCCAGCGCCATTTGGTTGGAGTCGTTGCGTGCCTTGCCGATCAGGATGATGCGGTTGGCATATTCAAGCGAACGATTGACGTCGATGTACCAATGCCGGTCAGCTTCGCGTTTTAACTGGTCCACCACTTCTTCAGCGAGGGTATCAGGCAGGGGAGCGAGCAGCAATTCAGACGGCAGGTGCTCTGCCAGCCAGATTTCCAGCGGCCCGGTGGTGTTGGCGGCGTCTTCCATGGGTCAGAGACGCAGGTCAAGGGTTGGAATTCTGATGGTGGTGTCGTGCAAGGATGTGATCGTGATCTCGGCTTCCCCCGGTTGAAATGATTCGAATTGAAATGCCCCCAGATCGTTGACAGCCGTGACTTGCCTGAGTGTGTCTGCTTGCTGCAAGGTGACGACCGCCCCGGTCCATAGATCCTGCTCCTCAGCCGCCACCTGTCCACGCATGGTCACCATACCTTTAGGGGCGGAGTGCAATGTCAAAGTGATGATGGCAGTCTCCACTTGCAGAGTGATCGCACGATTTTCCCCCCGAACTGCACCCGCCACCCCGGTCACCAGTTGAGCAACCCAGGCCTGGACTGGACCGCCAGGATTGTCTACTTGTGAAAGGGTCAGTTCATCTTTCATGAATTCGCTGATCTGGCCAAGCTCACGGGTGCAATGCGGACACTGCCGGACGTGTTGGCTGATGGCCAGTCGTTGCGGAGCCGGGAGACGCCGCAGGAAAAACTCGCCCAATTCCAGTGAAGGTGGACAGGTGGCGCGCAATAACCGGGCCTGAAGCCGGGCTTGCAACCCTGCGAGTGTTTGCGACCGCGTCTGGCAGGCGGGGCATTGTTGAAGGTGTTCTATGACTTGCTGGTCAGCGGTGCCGTCCAGGGCTGCTAATAGTTGCTGGTCGGTCAGGGCTGGGGGAAGGGAACAATCCATGAAAATGCCTTTACTCAAGAGAATAAACGTAAAACTGCACGGTTTTATACATGCGGCTGGAGTGGTTCAGTTTGCAAACAGTTTGCAGAAGGCCTCATCGCGGCTGAGGCGGGCGAGCACATTCTGTTTGATCCGGTAGATCTCAGCCACGCTTTCGAAATCGGATCGGTGGCGCTCGTAGAGTTCGCGCGGCTTCAATTCGAGTGCAAAGAGCCCCTCCAGCACGAGCCTTTCTTTGCGGTTGAGCGTGCGTTTGGCCACCTCGGCCCACAATTGCTGGCTGGTCAGTTCCTCTGTGACACGTTTTTCGGGTGAGGGCTCATGGGGTACACGGCGTTCAAGGCTTTCGTCCATTTCGAGCAGATCGGCGGCTTGGGAAGCCCGGTTGTAATCAAGGATCATGGAGAATGCGCAGGCCTTCAGGTACTGCACCAGTGCAGCCAGGCTGTCGAAGCCATCGAACTTCTCTGGAGGGATCGCCTTGAACATTTTCGTAAAGGCGCCATTTAGAAAGAATTCCACATCCTCATTGGTGGCCTGAAACCCGCTGTGTTGTTTGATCTTCCCTGCGATGATGGGCTTGTATTGGACGTACACTGCCTCCCAGGCAACCTGGTCACCGAGTTTGAGGGCGCGGCGAAACAACTCGAAGCAAAAGCCCGGGTCATGTTGTTTTTCATGGAAGTACCGGTGTGTTTCTCGGGCGCAGAGCTCGGCCAACTCGGCGTTGCTCATGTGCTGTGGGGCAGTGTCCTGAGACATAAATATCCTATACAGCCTGATTTAACTTGTAAAATTTTTACTTTACTAACTAACCCCCGCCTGCTCAAACCGGTTCGTTTTTCCGGCTTGAGCAGCTAGGTGTTGCGCAGGCCGCCGGCAGCCTCCACATAGGCCAGGCTTTGATGGCGGAAGTAGGTATTGTACAGCGTGGCGTAATGTCCGCTTTGCGCGAGCAGGCCCTCGTGGTTGCCCTCTTCGATGATCGTGCCCTTGTCCATCACCACGATGCGGTCGGCGGCTTTGACGGTGGACAGGCGGTGGGCGATGAGGATGCTCGTCGAGTTTTTCAGGATCAAATTCAACGCCTGTTGGATCTGCCATTCGGTGAACGGGTCGATGCTGGCGGTGGCTTCATCGAGTATGAAAATGGCGGGCTTCTGCATGAGGACGCGCATCAGCGCCACGAGTTGACGTTGGCCCATCGAGAGCCGCGCGCCTCTTTCTCCCACTTCGGTCTGGATCCCGTTCGGGAGCGTATCCAACCATTCGCCTTCGCCGATGCGCCGCGCCATCTGCAGCATTTCAGCATCACTGACCTGCGGGGCGGCATAGCGGATGTTATCGGCGACGGTGCCTGAGAACAGGAACGGGACCTGTGACACGATGCCGAGTTGCCTGCGGTATTGGGCCAGGTCGAAGGTGCGGATGTCGTGCCCGTCGATGAGCAGGCGGCCCTCTTGATATTCATAGAACCGGGCGATGAGCTTGGCAAT
>CAZJMZ010000183.1:0-6208 GCA_964547115.1 uncultured Anaerolinea sp.
TCGGTGGCGATGACCAGCGTACCACGCGCCTGGATCTCGGCCAGTTTATCGGTCATGGGAGCGGCAGTTTGCGGTGCATTGACAAGCGGCGTACAAGCCGCCATGAAAGTCACAGTCGCCAGGCAAAACATGAACATCCTCCGCATCTCGCACTCCTAGCCGAGGATTATATATCAAGTCGCTGTAAGTGACTCTACATAAATGCAGGGCAGCTACGGCACACAGGTGACCTTGAAGAAGCCCCGATCCGCAAGGTCGTTGGGAGCCAACACATGCAGTTGCACCCAGTAATCCCGGGCGGCGTTGACTGTGTAATACACCCGCACCACTTGCGAACCTGACTCATAGAACTGAAGTGCATCGCCAGGGATGACCTCCCCTTCGCTGGTCTCCCATTGCCAGTTCACAGACGCCGGTCCATTGACGAATAGCTCGGCAGAGACGGTAAAGTATTGAGGAAAGGCATCGCAGGCTACATTGAGAGAGGCCGGGGCCACCGACACTTCGACACGCGTGACCAGCGTGGGCGGGATCGCAACTACGGGCAGGTCGGCGTTCCCGGTGATCGTTACCACACCAGCTGCCAACCAGCATAGCGTTGAGGGGTCGTTTGGGTTGCGCACATTCCACCATTGTTCATCGGCGCTTTTGCCAAGTACATCGGCCTGCGCTCCCACCTCCAGCCCACCGACGACGGCATACGCAATGCCAGGCCCATAACGGCAGTTGACCGGTTGAGCAGCAGAAGCCAGGGTGCGGCGAGGTGTGGGTGTGGGCAGGCTGGCAAACGTGGCCGTGGGCCGGGCCAGCAGCGTCTCAATGGGGATGGGTGTCGGGGAAGCAGAGGCGGATGAGGTGGAGTCAGGCCCCGGCTGAGTCTGAAGCGGGTTGGTCGTCTCACGGGGCAGGTTGCAAGCAGTTAAAACCAAGGCGAGAAGCAGTACGATACGACGCGTCACAAATTCCTCCATGAGCGCGAATCATAACCGTGCCAGAATCGGCTGGCAATAGTTCTTTAGGAGGGCAGGCGCCTCAGAACCGGCTGGACCGCAACGGTGTTACATCCAGGTCTGGTTGTTCGCCGAGCACCAATTGCGAAACGAGTTTTCCGGTCACTGGTCCAAGCGACATTCCCAGCATGGCATGCCCGGCAGCGATAACCAGGTTTTGATATTTCTCTGAGCGACTGACCACCGGCAATCCATCTGGCGTGCAGGGGCGCAGACCGCGCCAGATCTCCAAAATCCTTGCCTGCTCCAAACCAGGTAAATAGGCGCGCGACGATCTTTGAATTGCCTCCACCCGCCGCGTATTGAACGTAAAATCCATACCCGCCAGTTCGAGCGTCCCGGCAATGCGCAGGGCGTGGCCCAGTGGATTCACCACCGTGCGCGCCTCGGCCAGCAACAAGGGCAGTTTAGGCACAATCGTGGGATTCTCCAAAGTCACACTGTATCCCTTGGCTGCCTGAATCGGAATGCGCAGGTTTAAACTTTGCGCCACCGTGGGTGACCACGACCCGGCAGCCAACACAACTTGCTTGGGGCGGAAGACTCCGCGCGTGGTGTGGACCGCGTCCACATACCCATGCGACATTTCAAAGCGCATCGCCTCGGTCTTCGTCCAAACCTGTACGCCGAGACCCCGAGCCTTTTCTGCCAACCCAACCACGAACCGCTGCGGATCGATGTGTCCATCACGCGAGTAAAACACGCCGCCCGCCACAGAGGGCAACAGCGCCGGTTCCAAGGCCAGCGTTTCTTCGCGGCTCACCATCCTCGCCGGGATGTTGAAACGTTCAAATAGTTCCAACTCTTTCTTTTCGTGTTCCAACCGCTCCTGTGAAAGACAAACCCACAACGAACCGTCGCCGGCATAGCCAAAGTCAAAACCCGCATTGGCGGCGAGGTCGGCATACAGGTCGCCGCTGACGAACAACAGGTCACGCAGCACTGGCAAGGACTGCAACATCACACGCGTCCGGCTGGCGGCCACAAACCGCAACAACCAGCGGAGCAGGTCCATGCTCAGGCGCGGCTTGATATAGAACGGGCTCTCCGGGTCGAGCATCCAGCGCAGGCCATCACCCAAAGCCCCCGGCGAAGCCAGCGGCGCGGCATGACTTGGCACGATCAACCCACCGTTGCCATACGAACAGCCGGAGGCGATCTCATCCTTCTCGATCAACGCAACCTTAAGCCCGCGTTTGGCCAGATAATAGGCTGAACACACCCCGATCACCCCGCCGCCCACAACAAGGACATCCATGTCCGATTCCATATGCGCTCCTTGCATCAAGGTATTACGAGCCCTTCAACACTACTGCCGCGCCATAACCCACCACCGAGGAATAGTCGCCCGACACATCACCCGAGGTGGCGTATTGCAGGACCTGCACTTTATTCGCACCGAGCTCGCGTGCGGCCCACAGCACGGCTGCAACCGCCGCATGCCCACAGGCAAAGCCTTTGCCGGTGCGTTCCGCTTCGAAAATGGACTCAGGCTCGAAGGAGGCAAACCGTTTGAGCATTTCACGGTCAAGTTGTTCGGCGGTCATTTGCTCGTAAAAGTGCGAGAGGTCGGTGGAGGCAACCAGCACGGCCTTGCGGCCTTTCAGCACATTGGCCAACGCCTGACCCAGTTTGCGCGCCACTTCCATCTCTTGCGCGTGGATCATGATCGGCAACAGTTGAAAGCCACCCGCCAATGCACGTTGCAGGAAGGGCAGCTCGATCTCGAGCGAGTGTTCCTTATCTGCAAAGACGGGGGTGATGGGCACATCGAGTTGGGCGCTGAGATCGGTGAGCGCAGTCCGGTCCACGGGGATGGGGCCGAGCGGGGTGCCGTAGGCTTCGTGGGCGGTGGTGAGCAGGGGATAGCGTGCGAGCTGATGAAAAGGCGCAATGACAGCGACCAGCTCGGGGCTGAGCCCGCGCAGCGCGCCGAAGGCGTATCCTGCCACGCCGCCAGAGTAACGATGCCCGGCATGCGGGGCGATGACCGCCACCACATCTCCGTTCAGGCTGGGGAGTTGGGCACGGTCCAGGTACTCATCCACAGATTGGGCGAGGTGCGAGGCGTGGCCTTCGTACCAGGTGCCTGCGATGGGCGAAGGGCGGACATCGAGCGTGGTCATGGTTTCATCCGATCAGGATCAGCAAACTCCAGGCCATGGCGATCAGCATCATGACCGCGGCTGAAACAGCAAAGAATGAGCGGGTGCGTTGGGTGGATTGTGCCACGCCCAGCAAAAAGAAGACGATCGCCAGCAGGGTCAACACGGCGGCATAGGCATCAGATTTTTTGTTCCAAGCCTGATACGCATCGGAGGCAGCATTCTGGCGGGCGACGATCTCGTTGGCGATCGCAGCCTGGTCAGTGACGTAGGTCTCGGCATTGGGTATGCCATCGGCCTGTTCCGGCGCATAACGCGGGTCGTTGTAAAAGATCGAGAACTTGCGGGCGGCATCGGCCTGGGCTTGCGCGATCGCAGCCTGCGCGCGGAAGTAGTCTGCGCTGGCAGCATCGCCGGCCTGTTCGCGCTCGAGCGCGGTGAATTCGTTGATCAGCGATTCCTGTGAGGCCTTCACCACCATGGCAAAGGTTTGAAAGTCATAGGCGCTTTGATAACCCTGCCGCACCAACTCACTCGAGACTTGTGCCGCGAGATATTGAGAGTCGCGGTTGGCGTTGTTGGCGCGGATACCAGCATCCACTTGAAAGCCCGAAAGCACGGCGGCAAAGACCGTGTTGATCAATGTCAACACCAGCACAATGGACTTCCAACGGTCTACCGCCGGGGCGGGGGTTGCTTCGCTCATAAGGCACCTCCGCGCGCGATCACCGCTACAACTTCCACGATCAAAAGAAAGACGGCGGCGAACAAATACACGCCCACCCCCACCACCAGGTTAATGACCCGCGCCCGCGCGCTGGTCAGCTCGGCCATGCCCAACCAGAACAGACTCAACACCAGCAAGACCGTCCCCACGGTCAGCCAGCGCTGCTCGGAGCCGTATTGCTCGGCCAGTTCGAACGAGGCTTGCGGGTCGAGCGCGGCCAAATCAGGCACGGCGGCTTCCAAGTCGGCGAAGCGGGTTTCGAGATCGAAGGTGCCATCCGATTTCTGATATTTTTCGTCCTGCGTTAATTGGTCTGAAAGCAACTGCATACCGGGCAACAGATATTGACGCTGGGTATTGGCCGCCGATCGGAAACTCTCCTGCCCGGTCGCTTCCATCGCATCAGCGGCGGCGGAAGCTATTACAAAGTCGCGGGCATACCCCGCCTCCTGATAGACCTTTTGCCAATCCTGGTTTTGCGTCGCGCCGGCTTTCACGGCATCGATCAAGCCCTGCCGGTTCGCATCCGCCGCACTCGAGCCAACTGTGTTCGTGCGCCACGCCGCCAGCGACGTGGTCAACGAGACCAGTGCGATCAGCACGGCGATCACCACATCCAGGCGTTCCGGTTCCAGCCATTTCTTCAAAGCCATATCATCTCCAGAAATTAAAGCATACCCAGCACTTTACGCGTGGCCAGAAAAGCCAGCGGCGGCAGGTTCGCACGGTCGAACCATTCGACCGCATCGGCATCGTCTTCGGCCTGCAGCACACCACCCACCACTTCCGCGGCATAGACGATGACAAAATCGGCGCCGCGCGGGTGTTCGCGCCCCGCCACGATGTCGTACACGCGCGTCACTTTCACATTCAAGCCTGTCTCTTCCAAACATTCCCTTGTTGCGGCCTCAGCCGGGTCCTCGCCCCCATTCACAAACCCGGCGGGCAACGTCCACAACCCGCGAAACGGCTCGTTGACGCGCCGCACCAACAACACCTCATTGCCCCGCAACACCAACACCCCTGCCGCCACCTTCGGGTCCACAAAATGGATCCACCCGCATTGCAGGCAGACCTCACGCAGGGCACCAAAACGATGCTCTCTTACAAGGGCAGTTGCACAACGCGGGCAGTAGGTAAAGTCGGTGTGTGCCATGAATGTATTATGACACAAAACCGCAACGTCTGGAAACGTTGCGGTTTTGAAAAAAAGTCGGGCAGCGTGCTGCCCGACGAGAGCTATCAATTATTTCCAGCGGCTCACGGCGAAACGCTGCATGATGAACATCAATACAGCACTCAGGGCGGCAATGACCGCCAGTGCGATCTGCCACACGGGCGCGATCAACGGGGCAGGACTCAACGCCTCTGGTTCAGCCGAAACCTGTTCTGGCGCTGTGGCATTCCCTGCCTCTTCACCATTTTTCTGCACCGGGGTTTCGAGAATGCGGGCTGAATCTTCCTGCGGCATGGCTGTCGCCTCCACCGGCGCAGAGGAACTGAACAGGGGCGCTTCGGTCGCAGCCGGGGCCTCAGTAGCAGCGGGTGCAGCCGCCGGAGCTGCCTCGGCTACGTTCAACGGGGCGACCTCCTGGCTGGCATCCCCTCCGCCGCCGCCCATGCCATAACCATAGACCTGGGTGGCAGCCAGACGCCCGGCTGAATTGATGCCAAAGCTGAAAAGGAACATCAGAGTGGCCAGCGCACTGGCAAAGCGAAAGAAGGGATAGGAGCGCGGCAGGGGCGGGTTGAGACCCACCATTTTGCGGGTGAGGGTAAAGTTACGAGGGGCGCGACGCTGGGGCAGTTTGCGGAGCAGGCTGCGGGTGGCACGCAGGTCCTTTAAAACCGAAGCCAGCTGGGGGTCGGTTTTGAGGCGGGCCTCCAGCCGGGCCACCTCTGAGGGGCTGAGTTGCCCGTCCAGGTAGGAAGAGAGGAGTTCGAGATCACGCTGATTCATGACACATTCATTCCTTCTTCCAGACGATACGAGGCTGGCAAAAGTTCCTCAAAGCCCTGTAAACATTCCCGTAAGCGCAGGCGGGCGCGTGCGAGGCGGCTCTTGATGGTACCCAGCGGAACGCGCACGGCGGCGGCGACTTCGGTATAGTCCATGCCCTGGATATCGGCCATGACAACGACGGTTTTGAATTCGAGCGGGAGGTTATTGAGGCAGTGCTGGATGGCGTGTTCGACCTCGTCAGCTTCGGCCTGTTGGTCGGGCGTCATGGAGGGGTCGGCCAGCCACTTGGGCGAGTCCATCTCTTCGCCGTCTTCGGTATCGGGTTCAAGCGGCGTGGTGGGGCGGCGCTTCTGGCGGCGCAGTTCGTCGTAGCAGGCATTGGTGACCGTACGCATCAGCCAGG
>CAZJMZ010000184.1:0-6192 GCA_964547115.1 uncultured Anaerolinea sp.
GCATCGGCCGTATCGTGGCAGGCGGTACAAGAGTCACCAAAGACCTTGTTATGCAGGCTGATCCAGTTCGGGTTGCGATGCGATTCGGGCTCCAAGCCACGGCTGATCTCGATATTGGTCACAAAATCATCGGGCCCGGCTACCTTTGGAATGGAATGGCATAGGTTGCATTCGAGCCGCACCGCTTCATTCTGCGCGTTCAGGTGCTTGCCATCATGACAGCGGAAACAGCCCGGCGAATTGATGTGACCGAGATTGTTCGGGTGCGTGGTCCAATCCACTTCCTGGTCATGGAACACGCTGCGGTCATAAATATCCTTGAGAGCCTGCACCGCGCCATCCACTTGCTGCTCATGGCCGGTGTAGTATCCGCTTTCTTTGTAGGCTTCACCCACAGCGTCTATGGCTGCAAAAGCATCCTCGCGGGATGCATACTGGACGTAGAGCACATCCAGCGCTTTTTGGTGAATGCCGGGGATCTCGGCGCTGATGGCGCCGCGCGCCATGGCCGCATCGATCGATTCGGTGGGAACGGTGAACTCGTGCGTCACGCGGTTATGGCAGGAGACGCAGTCCATCGTCACGAGTTGACTCTCGTCCACACTGGCCGGGTCAAAACCCGATTCGACGTCCGTGTATTCGGTAACGGTCCCATCATCGTTATGCACACGAACGTAGGGGATATTCTGGCTGAGCGGGTCGGTGGTGTAATACTCCACCTGATTCACAATATGCCAGTGAATGCCGCGCCCCAGTCCCTCCCGCTTGGCGCCGCCCCCGGTTTTGAAAATAAGATAGGTGCTGGTTTGAGTGTTGGCCAGGTCGTTCGAAAAATGGTTGATGGTCCGCAGGCTGTCGCCTAGAAAGGCTTCGGGCTGGTGGCATTTTTCGCAGGTATCGCGGGCGGGGCGCAACGCCTTCGCGCGGATCGGGTATTCGTACAACTTGAAAACCTCAAAATACGTTTCCTTGATACCCTGGGTCTTGCGCATCATCTGGTTAAAGAACGAAGCACGCCCAATGTGGCACTCCTCACAGGTGACATTGGCATGCGGCGAAAGCTTATACACCGTATCCTGGGGTGGCATGGTATGACACGCCGTACCGCAGAAGGCCGGCGAGTTGGTGTATTCCCAACCATACACACCGCCACCCAACAATGCCAAAGCCAGCACCGCCAGGGTGGCATACGGCAGAAGCATCATCCAGCGGGAGGCCTCAGGGCCGGGGAAAAAGAATTTGGTCAAACGCTCACGCAGGTTCTTCATGCAATCTCCTGTTTCTGAAACCAAAGAAACGCACCTGGGCACGCTTCATCCAACTTCCCACTTGTTTTCTTATTTCTTTGGTCTTTACAAACCATGGATTTATGATCGTAGTGAAATATTAATCCAAACTTAACATTCGGGGAATAAACGAATGTCATATGCAGTTCGGACAAATGTAATCGGCTTTATGCACAACACAACCCATTAGTCGGGATGGGACGAACACCCCATGCCCGGCTGGGGTCAACCAGACACAAGCATGGGGTGGGTATCAGGCATCGGACCCACGCTTCAGGCCTCGGCTTGGGCTGAGGCGCACATCCCAAAGATTCTCCATCCACCCGATTTTCATCCGCTTCGAACATCGCTACACTGGGCATATCCAAAGAAAGGAGAATGCCATGAACGCCATTGCCCTAACCTTGATCTTTTTGATCCGCGTGCTGGCGCCGATCAGCCTGCTCTTCACCCTCGGTGAATGGGTGCGCCGCCACGAAACCAACTACTGGCTGAGAATGTGAGATCACCATGGAGCCCATCTTATCCACTTTGTATGTGATCGCCGGTTTCCTGCTCCGGTTGGCCATCCCGCTTGCGTTGACGGTCGTGCTGATCGTTGTGCTCCGCAAACTGGATGCACGCTGGCAGGCGGAAGCCCATCTGCCGGTTTTGCAGGCACAGAAAGTTGAATGTTGGAAGGCGAAGAACTGCCCGCCCGAGCAGGTCGCCCATTGCCTCGGAGCCCAATCAGAGTTGCCATGCTGGCAGGCCAAGCGTCAGCCCAACGGCTATCTGCTGGAGGAATGCCTTACCTGTGAAGTGTTCACCAAGGCCCCGGCCCCCACCCTCGTCATTGAACCCCGGAGAATGTAGACATGAAATTCAGAATGGAACGTTTCTTGATCGCCCTGATCTTCGCCCTGCTCGCCGCGGGGATCACGCTGGTGGTTGCCAGCGCCGATGAAGCGCCCGCCCCCGCCGCCCAGGGCTTCACCCAGGATTGCGCCGCCTGTCACACCGAATTTGCCACCACCTGGCAAAGCGGCGCGCATGGACAGGCCGGGAAGGACCCGATCTTCGTTGATGAATGGACCAAACAGGGCAAACCCGGCGCCTGCCTCGTATGCCATACCACCGGCTATGACCCGGCCACCGCCACCTTCAAAGCCGATGGTGTGACCTGCGAAGCTTGCCACGGTGAAGCGCCCGCCGACCACCCCAAGACCCCCATGCCCGTCAACCGCTCAACCGACCTGTGCGGGCAGTGCCACAGCGACACCCGCTTCGGCTGGCAGGATTGGAAAGTCAGCACGCACTATCAACGCGGCATGGACTGCACAACCTGTCACGACCCGCACAGCGCTTCGTTGAAGAAGGTTTCGGCAGAGGTCAGTGGCGCTGCAAATTCTGATGACGTCTCAGCATTGTGCATCAACTGTCACAAAGAACACAGCATGGACTTTTCGTACACGACCCACAATCAACAGGGCGTCTCGTGCGTGGATTGCCATGTGAAGCATCTCGAGAATACGGACCGCACCGCACACAGCGTACCGGACCATTCCTTCAACGCCAGCCTCGACTCGTGCAACACCTGCCACGCGCAGCAAATGCACAGCCCCACCGAGGCCATCGGCGCCAAGGCAGTGACCGCACCTGCAGAGGTTGCCGAAACCGTTTCTGAAGAAATGAATCTCGCGTCGGTCACACCCGAACCAGAACCGGTCAGCCCGGTGGGTTTCTCGGTGCTGGCTGGCATGATCGGCCTGGCGGGCGGCATGGTGCTGGCCCCCTGGCTCGAACGTTGGTATCGCCATCTCGCCAAGAACGATACGGAGGAGAACAATGACCAGGCAAACCATTAATCGCCGCGAATTCCTGAAGTTGACGGCTGTCGGTGTGGCAGTGGCTGCGGGTACCCGCGCCGTGGCCACCCAGGCCTCCGGCGGAGCGCCGCATGGCGAACGCCAATGGGCCATGGTCATCGACCAATCGAAGTGCACCGGCTGCAATTACTGTACGCTCGCGTGCCAGGCCAACAACGACGTGAACCCCGATATCAAGTGGAACACCGTCACCGAAGCGGGCACCGTAGGCGACCAGAAGGTCTTTCTGCCCCGCCCATGCATGCACTGCGCGAAAGCCCCCTGTGTGGAAGTGTGCCCGGTGAAGGCTTCGTACTATCGCGACGATGGCATCGTGATGATGGATTACGACAAATGCATCGGCTGCCGGTATTGTCAGGTAGCCTGCCCGTACGAAGCACGCTCCTTCAACTGGGAAAAGTTCGAAGGCGATAACCCCGCCGTACCCACCTGGGGCAACCCTGAAGTGGAACGCCGTCCGCGTGGCGTGCCGGAGAAATGCTCGTTCTGCTATCAACGCATTGACCGCGGTCTCTCGCTCGGCCTCACCCCCGGCGTGGATGCCGATGCGACCCCCGCCTGTGTGGTGGCCTGCCCCACCGGCGCGCGTATGTTCGGTGATCTCAATGACCCCGAATCGAACGTCAGCAAGGCGCTGCGCGAGAACCCGTCCTATCGGTTGAGGGAAAACCTGGGGACAGGACCCCGCGTCTACTACCTGCCAGCCGTCCCTGAGAAAGAGGCGTAGCCATGTTCAACAATCTTCGCTCCAAACTTGTCATCACTCCGTGGATGATCTGGCTCGGCATCATGGGTGTCATCCTGCTCGCAGGGCTGGTCTCGGGCATCCTGGTCTTTTGGAAAGGCCTGGGCATCACCAACCTGACCGACCGCGTGCCGTGGGGTTTGTGGATCACCATTGACCTCTCGTCGATCGCGCTGGGCGCGGGTGCGTTCAGCCTGTGCGCGGGCGTGTACCTGTTCGGGTTGAAACGCTACCAGCCCATTGCCCGCACCGCCACCTTCGTGGGCCTGATCGGCTACACCATGGCCACGCTGGCGCTGATCCTCGATATCGGCAAGCCGGAACGTTTCTGGCACTCGATGGTCTACTGGAACACCCACTCGCTGCTGTGGGAAGTGACGATGTGCGTGATCCTGTACCTGACCGTGTTGATGCTGGAGGCCATGCCGATCATTGCGAATCTCGAATGGCTCCGCAAGCGCTTCCCGAAGATCACCTCGTTGATGAGCAGTGTGCATCACTACGCGCCCATTCTGGCGATCGTTGGTCTCGGGCTTTCGAGCCTGCACCAATCCTCACTGGGCGCCACCTATGGCATCATCAAGGCGCGCCCGTTCTGGTTCAAGCCTGAAATGTCCGTGCTGTTCATGCTCTCGGCCATCGTGGGCGGCATCTCGCTCACCTTGTTCTTCTCGATGCTTTCTTCACGCCTGACACCCAAGGCCAAGGTCAACGATGCGCTGATCGAACGCGTGGCACAGTTCGTGGGCTACCTGCTGATCGGTTACTTCTACTTCCGCGCCTGGGATGCGCTCGCCACCACCTACACCTACGACATGGGCCGCACCGAAGGCCTGCACTATCTCACCAAGGGACCGTTCGCCTTCAACTTCTGGATCGTGGAAATGTTATTCGGAATGCTGGTGCCGATGTTCCTGCTGCTCTATCGTCCCACCCGCATGAATCGCTTCTGGCGCATGGCCGCCCTGTTGATGGTGGCGGTGGGTGTGGTCGCCTTCCGCTGGGACACGAACATCACCGGGCAGTTGGTGCTGATGTCCTACGTCCCCGGCGCGACGGTGGCCTACACCACCTACGTTCCGTCACTGATCGAGATCCTGACCGGCGCGGCAATCATCGCCTACGGCCTCACGGCCCTCTCACTCGGCGTCAAATACCTGCGCGTGGTCGATCATACGCTCATCGAAGCAGACCATCATCCCGTCAAGGTGAAATCCACCGAACCGGTGACGATCTAACACCCGTTTCCCGCAATCAAAACAGGTCAGCTAATCCGGCTGACCTGTTTGTTTTAACCGCCACGCATCAATGCACGCTGGTGCTCAAACTGACGGGCAGCCCCTGCTTCAAAAAGTTCAACACAATATGTGCGGCACTCTCCACCGCCTGCGCCACTGGCGGCGAGAGTTCATCACCAAAATCACGGATGCGCCGAATGGCGATGCCCACCACACAGATCTTCTCCGGCAGGTGCGCTCCCAACTTTCGCCCAAGCTGCAAGGCTTGCTGCAGCGAAGTATCATGCGCGTTGGTGATGTGATACGCTGAGTAGTTTGGCAGGTCATCCAACCGACGCACCAAAATGGAGCCCACGGCCTCACGGTCGGTGATGAACGCATCGATCAGGATCACATGGTCGTACCCGATCAAATGCTCCATCAGCCCCAACCCGCCCACCGAAAGACAAACCACCTGTGCCTCATCTGCAGCGGCCGCCTGCACAGCCTCCGCCACCTTCCACCCCACACCATCATCACCCAGGATGGGATTACCAAGTCCGACGATCAATGTTTTCATGATGACGTCCTTCGCTTCGCGCCTCGTCTGACCCTGCTTCTGCTCAACAGAACTGCTTCAACACTTCCAGCGGATTTCCATCCGCATCTCGCACCGTGATCTCCAAGGGCATCTGCCCCGGCAGGGAGTGCGTGGCACAACCAAAACATGGGTCGTAGGCGCGAAACGCCATTTCCACCCGGTTGAGCAGCCCCTCGTTGACCACACCATGCTTGATGAGACTCTCCGCCGCCTTGTGCGTGGACATTTGGATCGGCGCGTAGTTGTTGGTGGTGCCCACGATGAGATTCGCTTTGGTCACATGCCCCAGCTCATCGGTCCAGTAATGATGCGTGAGCGTCCCGCGCGGCGCTTCAACAATGCCGATCCCCTCTGTGGGAGTCTGAGTCGGTTTGGTATGCACATTCGGTGAGGTGATCTCCGGGTCTGTCGCCAGTTCCACCCAGCGTTCGGCGGCGTAAAGCAGTTCGATCAGGCGTGCCCAATGAATAGCAAG
>CAZJMZ010000185.1:0-6181 GCA_964547115.1 uncultured Anaerolinea sp.
CGCTTCGTCCTGGATCCAGCGCGGTTCGTCCTTGGTCGGCAGCACAATGCCCACCGCCAGCTTGGCTTGAGCCGGGGCTTCCTCTGTCGCGGCAGGGGCCGAAGGGCCACAGGCCGAGAGGATCATCATGGCGATCACAAGTATGGAGGCTAAGCCATACAACATTTTCTTGGACATTTTCTTCTCCTGTAGTTTTATGATAAATGGTTAACTGTCAGTTGATTATGAATGGATCGGCGGACGGGCTCAACCACCTCCTTTCGCAAACAAAAAACGAGACCGTCCATTCCTGTGAATGGACGCGTCTCGCCTTCATGTCTTCGGCTATTTCTGCTGGTCGTACCAATCGCATACACGCCTCTGTGATACAACATCGGGGATACGGATCTGCGTACCATACGGGTAACACACCCGTTATGCTATATCCATTGTATGAGAATCAAATTGGTTTGAATACGTCGATTCAGCCCCCAAACCGGCCCTTGTTCCCTAAATCTGTAGGGGAAATCCCCCAAACGGGTAAAGCCCCGCCGCTCTAATTGTCAGGCAAATACGATTGGATGCGGACTCGGGATCTCCACTTGCAGAATCATGCCATCGCCTCCGGTCGACCCGATCTGCATGCTCCCTCCCAATAAAGCGACTCGTTCGCTGATGCCTACCAGCCCAAAATGCTTCTGCGCTGAAAGCGAAGCGAGGTCGGCGGGCGCGTCCATCCCCCGGCCATCATCCTCCAGCCGCACCAGCAGGCTCGCTGAAGGCGTGCGGTGCAGCGACAGGCGCACATGTTTTGCTGCCGCGTGCTTGCGGATATTGCTCAGCCCCTCCTGCACGATCCGAAATACAGAGAGCTCGATCGTCTCAGGCAGGCGCCCCAGCCCCGGGTCTACTTCCAACTCGATCGGGATGTTGCTGCGCTCGGACCACTCATGTGCCAGCGAATGGATCGCCGCCGAAAGGCCGTGGTGGTCAATGGTCGGCGGGCGCAGGTCGCTGCAGATCAGGCGCAATTCGCTCACCACATTGCGGATGCCCTGCCGGATATCCGCCACATCGCTGCGCATATCGGGCGAAGCCTCCAGGTGTTCGATCTCCTCGAGCCGGTAATTGAAACTCAACAGGTCCTGGATCACCTGGTCGTGCAGTTCGCGCGCGAGAGCCTTGCGCTCATCTTCGCGCTCGGTGATCAGACGCCGCTGGGTGGCCTGCAAAGCAGCAGTCAACTGGCCGAGCGCTTCAATCTGTGACCCCAAGTGTTCGAACAACTCGCTATTGAGAGAGTTACGTGCTTCCAGACTTTGCTCTAGGGTCTTTTGTGTGCGCTGCAATTCCTCGGCCTGTTGCTGGGCTGTGTGATAACTTTCCAGTGCCCAGATCAACGGTGTGACCTGTTCCTGCCGTGCCGAGCCAACCATCAACTCGACGATCTCCTTTGGCACAGACTCAGCAGTGCGCCGGTCAGCCACCAGCCGCCCCTCATACAACACCAGGATTCGGTCGGTGATGGCAAAGAGATGCTTCAGGTCGTCGCTGCTGATGATGACGGATGTGCCCTGTGCAGCCAGGGCCTTGATGCGTTCCATCAGGATCTTCTGGCGCTCGAAGCTCAACACAGGGATGATGTCATCCACCAATAACAGGTGGCAGGGTTTGTAGAGTGCGCGTGCGATGGTGACGATCTGGCGCTGTTCATCGGAGAGGTTGCGCACCTGTTCGCCGATCAGGTCGGGTGAAAGGTGAAACTCATCCAACATCTGCCGCGCCCTGCGGATCATCGCGTCCCAATCGATCATCCCCGAGGGCTTGGTGATCTCGCGCCCCAGCAGAAGGTTTTCGTACACGCTGAAATGCTCCACCAGCCCGGAAGTGCGCCGCGTGACCTCGTTCCACAATTCGCGGTCGGAGAGGAAGTTGTTGGCCACGTTGAATTGGTCGATGGGGTTGGAGATCTGGTAAATGGTTTCGACGCCCAACTGCTGGGCCTGGTCGCGGGTCGTCAGGCGCTGGGGTATGCCGTCCAACAGGATGCGCCCGGAGGATGGCAGCATGCCGCCGTTCAACAAATGGAACAGGGTGGATTTGCCCGCTCCCTGCCGGCCCACCAGCCCGATCACTTCGCCGCGCGCCAGCGTAAAATTTACATCCTTCAAAACCGACAGGCGGTCGAAGTTCTTGGTCAGGCCTTCAGCGACAAGATAGGGCTGCGACATGCAAATATTCTAACCGCAAACTGCAGGGCAGGGTCGGGCCAGTTGCGGCAGAGGCAGGCCCACCCTTAGGCCGAGGCGCTGGTCAGTTCATCCCTCTTACGGCATAATATCCGCATGGCAAACAAGCGCATCCTTCTGGCTGACGATCATACCGTGGTGCGGGCGGGGCTGCGCAACGCGCTCGAGGGTGTCGCGGCGGTCGAGATCGCCGGGGAGGTGGGCAACGGCCGCGCGTTGATGGAATTTCTGGCTGCGCACCCCGTGGACCTGCTGGTGATGGACGCGCACATGCCTGACTTTGAACCCATTGCTGCTGCGCATGAGATCAAGGTGCGCTATCCGCTGCTTAAGATCCTGGTGGTCAGCGCCTATGACGATGAAACTTATGTGGTGGGCCTGCTCAAGGAAGGTGTGGATGGATATCACCTCAAAGACCAGCCGCTCGCCGACCTGCAACTGGCTGTGCAGCGCATCCTGGACGGTGAACGCTGGATCACCGGTGCGCTGGTCACGCGGCTGGCGAACCGGCCCGTGCCGCAAGCTGTGACGGTGGGCGCCACCGTACTTACCCGCCGCCAGCGCGAGTTATTGCGCCTGCTGGCACAGGGGGACGATAACCGTACCATCGCGCAGGCACTTGACCTTAGCGTGAAAACGGTCGAGAACCATCTCACGTCGTTGTATAAAGTACTGGGTGTCGATAGCCGCCTCAAAGCCGTGAATTATGCCCTGCGCCACCCTGAGCTGCTCGCCAGCAGCGGGCAGGAAATGCTCGCCCTCGAAACCGCGCCGCGCGGCGAACACGGCCTGACCATCCTTGTCGTGGACGATAATCCGCGCTATCGCCAGCAGTTGTGCAAGCTCATCGGCAAGATCACCCCCGATTCGATCATCTACGAAGCCGAGAGTACCGCCGAGGCCCTGCGCATCGGCGAAAAGACCCAGCCGCAGCTGGGTCTCATCGATGTGGTGCTCGAAGACGAAGATGGCATCCTGTGCGCCAGCCGCATCAAAAGCCTTTCCCCACTCACACGCCTGGTGCTCATCAGTGCCTACCCTGACCGTGAATTTCGCCGCCGTGCCCTCGCCGCCGGAGCCGTGGCCTTTTTGGATAAAAAGGACCTGGACACCGCCTCGGTGCGGCAGGTGATCGAAGACTCTCTGCGCTGAACGTTGGGGGATGAAGAACCCGTTTCAGCCTGCCCCCGGCCTGCTCCGCCTCCCAAACCGCTTCCCAACTGAAACAGAAACAAAAAGTACGGCGCATGCGATGCACCGTACTTTTTCAAGTCATGCCACAAGCTTCACTTACAGAACCTGTATGTCCCGTCCATTCACGGTCACCGATTGGCCATGCACATCAGCGGTGAGTGGCTCATCGGTAAAATTCAGCAGGACAACCTGCCCGGCCCGGGCACATGCGATCAAACCTTCAGGCAGGTTGGCCAGGCGCTGCAAACCACACGGTTCAGCGAGGCTGGCAAGCAGAGACTGAGCCTGTTCCACCGAGGGATACATGCCCACGTACAATACCCGCCCATCACCAAGACGGTGCTCGGTCACAGCAGCCTGCCCGGCAAAGGGCGTTGTGGTGTATTCTGCCAACACACGCGTACCGGCTGCTGGCCTCAAAGCCTCTGCCCACACTTCAGCTGCTGCCAATTGCGCCAGGTCTGACCGTAAAGCGTAGCCGGTGCCAGGCGGCAGGGAATGCCAGGCCGTTACCGTAGCTCCGACCAGATCTCGGAACACCCCCGGCAATGATTCGGCGTTCACCAGATTCGAGGGAGTCTTCAGGCCGGTGCGCGCGCCGAACAACAAGTTGCCCCCGGCCTGCACATAGGCGGTCAACTTTTCAGCCAGTGCCGGGTCACCGATGAAGACCGTCGGCGCGATGACCAGTTTATAGCCGCTCAAATCTGCATCGTGCGGTACGATGTCCACGGGAATGCCGAGGCGTTGCAAAGCCCGATAGTACACGAAAGCATGTCGTTGATACGAAAAGTCTTTGCGATGGGGTTGCAGTTGAATGCCCCATAAATTGTCATAGTCATGCAAAAGCGCCACCTGTGCACGCACCGGTTGGGATGTGAGCGCAGACATGGCGGCGAGTTCGTCCTTGAGACGTACGATCTCGTGATAGCCCACGTCTGGCGTGGTATCGTGGTGCAACAGGCCAGAGTGATGCTGTTCCTGCGCGAACAGGCACGCCCGCCAGCGGAAATACAGAATGGCATCGGCGCCCGAGGCCAGCGCGTGCCACGTCCACAAACGGATGGTGCCGGGGCGCACGCCGGGGTTGTAGACCGCCCAGTTGATGTTCCCCGCCTGCTGTTCCATGATCCAGAACGAAGCTTGTTTGAGGCCGCGCATTTGGTCGTGGCAAAAACCGGTGATGTAAGGATCGCCCACGTCGAAGGCGAACGGCTGTCGGGTTTCATCCGGCGCGTAGAATGGCACAGTCTCTTTGTAGCCGGTGGGATAAGAATCCCAGGTGACAAAGTCGAGCGGGCGGGCCAGGTCGGCGTTATCAAGATTGGGTTCATTGCCCATCAGGTTGTGCGTGATGAATTGCCCGGAGGGGATCAGTTCCCGGAGCAGGTCAATTTGAATTTGCTGGTACCCCACCACGGAGTCGGATGAGAAGCGGTAATAGTCCAGAGTATGGCTGGGGTTGGCTTCGGTGACGGTCAGGTTGGGAGGCTGGATCTCGTCCCATTCGCGGTAGGTCTGGCTCCAAAAGACGGCGCCCCAGGCGTGGTTGAGTTCGTCGAGAGTCTTGTAACGGGCCTTGAGCCATTCGCGGAACTGTTGCGCGCAGGTTTCGCAATAGCAGCGCGCGGTGGCGTGACAGCCAAATTCGTTGTCGATCTGCCAGCCAATGACCGCCGGATGCTTGCCGTAGCGCTCGGCCATGGCGCGCACGATGCGGCGGGTATGTTCGTGATAGGCGGGCTGGTTCGAGCAGTAATGACGGCGCGAGCCAAAGCGGCGGCGGCGGCCTTGTTCGTCCACGGGCAAAATTTCGGGGTGGGTGTTGCACAGCCAGGCGGGCGGTGTGGCCGTGGGTGTACCGAGAATGAGCTTCAGCCCTTCTTTGTGGAGGGTCTCAATGGCGTTATCGAGCCATTCAAAGGTGAACTCGTCCTGCTCCGGCTCCATTTTGTACCATGCAAACTCTCCCACCCGCACAATGGACAAGCCCGCTTCGCGCATCATGCGCGCGTCGGTCGCCCAACGTTCCTGAGGCCAATGCTCAGGGTAATAACAAACTCCCAGCTTCATGAAACACAACTCCGCGATGAGATACTGTACCTGCTTTTACAAACCGCCAGCCTCTTTCTGGCTGGCGGTTTGTCTGAGTATACTTTTTATTAGCCTTTGACACCACTGCTGGCGACGCTTTCCACAAAGAACCGTTGCCCAAGAATGAACACGATTAGCGGCGGGACGATGGCAATGGCTGCGCCGGCCAGGATCAGATTGGGCGTATCAGAGGCGCGCCCGCGCAACACATTGAGTGCCAGGGTCAGCACGTGGTTTTTTTCGTTGCCCACGTTGATGATGACCAGCGGCCAGAAGAACGAGTTCCAGGCATACAGGAAGGTGAATGTGGCCTGGGTGGCCAGCGCTGGCACGCTGGCAGGGATGAGGATATCTTTGAGGATCTGGAAGCGCGAGGCGCCATCAAGCAGGGCAGCCTCTTCGATCTCCTTGGGGAAGGTGATGAAATGCTGGCGCATGAGGAAGGTGCCATAGGCCGTGAAGATCCACGGGATGATGAGCGCCGCCAGTTTATTGGTCCAACCGATGAGCACCATCAACTGATAGAGCGGAACGATGAGCATCACGAAGGGAATCATGATGGTGCCGAGGTAAAAGACGAAGACTGTATCGCGCCCGGGGAACTTGAGTCGCGCAAAGGCATAGCCGCCGAACACGGATGTCACCAATTGGCCAAGCACTACGAG
>CAZJMZ010000186.1:0-1632 GCA_964547115.1 uncultured Anaerolinea sp.
ATGTTCATTCCATCGATTTATGGCTACAATCGTTCATATCATCATCCTGCCCAGGGAGATACACCCATGCGCTACGCTTTCATCTCAGACATTCACGGCAACCTCCACGCGCTTGACCTGACACTGGCAGACCTTGAACACCAACAGATCGACCAGATCATTTGCCTGGGTGATATTGCCAGTCTGGGCCCTCAACCGCGTGAGGTGATCGCCCGCCTGCGTCACCTGCGCATCCCCATTCTCATGGGCAACCACGAAACCTATTTGCTGCAACCGCACCTCACACAAGCCCATCACCCCTGGCTGCGGGCCGCCGAACAATGGTGTGTATCCCTGCTCGAGGCCGATGAACTGGCCTTTCTCAGCACGTTTCCCGCGCATTTGCGTCTTGCTCCCACCGAACGCACCAGCTTGTTCTGTTTTCACGGCTCCCCGCGTTCCAACGAAGAATTCCTCTACCCGCCCACCCCCGCCGAAACCATCAGCGAGATCTTCGATGAATATTCCGATACCCTCTTCATCGGTGGACACACGCATGTACAACTCGCGCGTCAACACAAGGGACGCCTGCTTCTCAATCCCGGCAGTGTCGGCGCCCCGTTCGAATTCCCCCGCCATGGCCCGAACCAACGCATCTTCCCCTGGGCCGAATACGCCATCGTTGAAGTCACAGAAGAACATCTGACAACCTCCCTGCACCGCATCCCCATCCATTTTGAACAGTTGGCCCAAAGCGCGCGTGCCAGCGGGATCCCGGATGTGGAGTTCTGGCTTTCCACCTGGGTGGTGTGAAAACCGGCCAACTGTTCCATACGAGCGGGGATATACCAATTTGACCTGGCAGTTTCTCGATTGAAGCACTGAACGACCTGCTGCCAGATGACCCATTGATAAACGCCTGTTGCAATGCTAGAATTTCCGGCATTCTTAACCTTTACAGGAGCCGTCATGAAACTATCAACGCTTCAAAAATATGCCTGGGTGTATGCACTGATGTTCTTTTTTCTCGGGTCATTGGCTCACATTCCCTGGATCAACGACGAGCACGGCATGACACTGGGCATCTTCAGCCTGCAATGGTATGACGATGTGTTGCATTATGCCTCCGGCGCGTGGGCGGCGGTGGCGGCCTGGCGTTCAGCCAAAGACTCTGAGTTCTACTTCAAACTTTTCGGCCTCATCTACGGGCTCGATGGTGTGATGGGCCTGTTGACCGGACAAGGCTATCTCGATGGGGGCATCTTCATCAACGGCATCACTCCCATGGATTGGGGACTCAAGTTCTTTGCCAATATTCCGCATATTGCCATCGGTGGCATTGCGGTGTTCATTGGTTTTTACATCAGCGGGACGCTCAAAAAAAATGGATAGGCGGCGCTCCACGCGACGCAGAAGCTGGCTCAGGCTGATCGTGGCAGGTGTACTCCTGCTGGCGCTGGGCCCCTCGTTGGTGAATCTGCCGCGGGTGTGGGTGACGTGCCGGGTGTGGGAAACGGTCCCTGCAACCGAACCAACTTTGGACGACGAGTCGCTGCGTGCGGCGATCCAGAAGATCCCTGATTATTATCGCCCCGAGTCCAAGACCTATCTCACGCTCCCGGAGTGGTACATCGTCTATAGCACCGATGAATA
>CAZJMZ010000186.1:1732-6113 GCA_964547115.1 uncultured Anaerolinea sp.
GAGGAGGAAGTGTTCGCCGCACAAGTTGCGGAGGAATACGGCGCGTTCATGCATATGACGCCGTGGTATTTCTTCCCGTTCAAAGAGAAGTTGCAGGAACTCTGGCAGCTCAGCCTGTGGGGGCCCGACCCGCTGCGCAAGTGGGAACGCAAACTCGCATTGACGATGGAATATGGCGGCAAGGTGCTGTATGCGGGCTTCACCAATCTCGGCGCACAAGCTACATACGGCGGCGCCGATGTGGAAAAAGTGTATGCTGTGACAAGCGGTGTGACCGACCCCATGCTCAGTCCTGACCTGGAGATCGTGGAGCAGTCCGGTGACCTGCAACTGGCGCGCATCACACGCTTTGAAGTATTCTCCGCCATCGTCCCTGCCATCACCGCCGACGGTGCGCAACTCGTCGAAGTGGCTGGCAACGATGAGATGCTTTTCACGCTCATCGGCTCACCGGATGCAGACTACAACTTTGAGCACGGGACGTATCTCTTCGACCTGCCGATCCTGACGCAGCCGGGTCTGACCCGGGTTGCGGTGAAAGTCCCCGTGGCGGACATCGGTACGTTCCTGCAGGAGTTGAAAGATCGCAGCGATATAAAGTTCGAGCATATGTACGACTATTAAAACCTTTCACCCTGAAGGACACCAGGCACACGAAGCTATTTGAACGCAAGCCTTTGTCGCCGTGGTGTCCTTTATGTTTAAGTTATAGAGACGCTCATGAAAAAATTCCTTGCAACCGTTTTCAAAACCACCGGCTGGATCTTTGGTTTATTGATCGCAGCCATTTTGTTCTTCACGCTGCTTGCCAGCCTGCGCGAGAAACAGACCCGGCAGGCCGCCGCGCCGCCGGAAGGGCGCTTTGTGCAGGCCGGGGATGTGGAACTGTACATTCAGGAGATCAAAGCGCAGGGCAACCCGCGCGGAACGATGCTCTTCATCCATGGCACGGCGGCATGGAGCGGGTTATGGCGCGAGACGATGGCGCGCTTTGCCGAAGCGGGCTACGACTGCATCGCGGTGGATATTCCGCCCTTCGGATTTTCGGAGAGACCTGCTACGCCATCGTATGACAATGCCTCGCAGGCGAAACGCCTCGTTGCGATGCTGGACACGCTCGGCATCGAACACGTCATCTTATTCGGTCACTCTTTTGGCGGCGGCGCGACTCTTGAAACCGCACTGATGATCCCCGAACGAGTAGATGCTTTAATTCTCGAAGATGTAGGCGGATTGAATTTGAATCTCAAGCCCGCTGAACAGGCACAAGCCCCCGCAGCATTGACCTTTTTTCTCAACACCCCTGCCATCCGCAACCCGGTCTTGGCTACCACGGCCACCAATCCGCTTTTTACAAAGACCCTGATCTCAGCCATGGTGCTTGATCCCGCCGATATCGGACAGGACAAGCTCGATATCTTGCAAAAGCCGCTTGTGTTGGATGGCGCGACCCACACCCTGGGCGATTGGCTTGGCGCTGTGCTGGGGCCGCAAAAGGAATCCTTGACAATTGACCCCCAGAATTATCAAACGCTGACCATGCCCACATTGATTCTGTGGGGCGATAGCGATACGGTGATTCCACTGAAGGAAGGGGAGTATCTGCAAAGCATTATGCCCAACGCGGAATTGAAAGTATTGAAGGGCGTGAATCACATCCCACATTTGGAAGACCTGGATGCGGTGGTGAAATTGTCTGTAGCGTTTTTGAAATAACGAGCATAAGGTGACAGTCACTCGCTTTGCGAAAGTGACTGTCACCTTATGTTATTGCGAGATCAGTTTCGCATACTTCTCGTAAAAAGTATTGGTGAACAAGCCCTCGGGGTCGTAGGCTTGCTTCTGGGCGAAGAATTCGCCGATCATCGGGTATGAGCGTTGGAGTTGTTCGGGGGTGTAGTGCAGTTGATAGGGGAGGAAGAAACGTCCATTCACTTCTGCGGTCAGGTCGATCAATTCACGCGTCACGATGCCCATGTTCTCGTTGCCTTCAGGCGTGGTGGGCTGGTTGATGTAGAGCACGATCGAATACATCTCGCCGGGGGCATAGGTGAGGAAGTTGCTTTCCGGGTGGATCACCCGCACCGAAGCATTGAGCAGATTCACATCATGTTCCTGAACGATCTGGCGCAGTCCATCCACAAAGGGGATGAATTGCTCGCGCGGGATGAAGTATTCGTGCAGGATGTCGGTCTCGTTTTGCAGGTTGTTGAAGATGTACGGCACCGAATCATGCATCGGTTCATTGCGCGAGACCCAGCACGCCTCCGGCTCACCCATGGCCTGTGTACGCGGTTTGATATCGCACGACTCCAACTTCGGCTCGACATATTTCTCCAGGTACCATTTAATGCTCATCGGCACCGTGCCCAGTTTGGAAAAGTTGAACACAAAGCGCCGCAATTTGATGCCCGAAACCTCCGCCAGCGGCGGCACATCCGCTTCACCGATGTCCACTTTGGTGTATTTGTAAAAGATCATCTCGTCGAGCAAGGTCCCTTTGGCAGTGGAAAGATGCCCATAGAACAAGCCGAGATTCGGGTCGGGCAGGATCTCGTTCTCGAACAGTTGCGGAAAATCCTTGTAGCTCACCACCTGCCGTTCGGTCTGGTAGATGTCGTTGTTGACGACCTGCAGGTCCACATCGAGGATCACCCCGAACAAGCCATAACCGCCCACCACCAAATTGAACAATTCAGGATTCGACTCGCGGCTGATATCGACGATGCTCCCGTCGGCGAGCATCACCCGCATCGCGCGGATCGAACTCCCGACCGAGCCTGCGAGATGATCCATGCCGTGGGCGTTGACCGAGATCGACCCACCCACCGTGAACACGTCTGAAGACTGCATGGCTTTGACGGCGTATTTCGGGTGCAGGTAGTTTTGAATATCGTGCCAACGCGCACCGCTTTGCACAGTGAGAGTTTGGGTCTCTGCGTTCAACTGCATCTGGTTGAAGTTCGTCATATCGAGCACCAGGTTGTTCTTGAAGAAGGCCTGTCCGCCCATGCTGTGGCGGGCGCCCAGCATCGAGATCTTCAACCCATGCTCGCGCGCGAACTGCAGCGCGTTCTTCACATCTTCCACGCTGGTGATCTTCACCACGCCATACACCGGCGTGCGGTTCAAGCAACTCACGTCATTGACCGTGCCGCCCTTTTGCTCCCATTGCAGGCGTTCTCCCGCCGAAAGCGGCGCGATCTCCACTTTTACCTGCGTATCAACCGTAGCATTCTCGGCAAAGAGGGGCGGGCAATCTTTGGGACCCACCGGGTCGGCAGAGAGACGGTTCACTTCATAGCCTGCGCCTGCCAGAGCGGAAAGGGCCACAATGGAGGTGATCACTTTTTTCTTGTTTAGGGGGGTGCGGGTCATGGATGCAAGTCCTTTCGATGAAATACCGGATGTGCTCACAGAAAAACTGATTTTACCGCGCAACCATTGGACGTATAATCTGACCATGAAACCCAGCCTCCCCACCACACTGACGGCGATCAACATTGTCCAGGTCTTGGACCTGCTCGCTCAGACTCCCGAAAAGCTGTCAGCCATGCAACGGCTGGTTTCTGGCGAACAGGCCCGGCGTCCGTTACGAAGCGGAGAACGGTCCTTCGTCGAGACCGTGGCGCATCTCATCCACAGCGAAGCGCGTATTTCAGAATCAATATATCTGGCCTTGTTGCTCAAAGGGCCATTGCTTCCCAGAATCCATGCTGAAAGAGATTGGGGCGGGTTGCTGCGGTTTGATCTGATGGATGTGAACGAGTTGCTGGTGTATTTCACCATCCGTCGCAAGGTCTTGTTGCGCGTGCTGGCAGGGATCAAGGAAAAAGATTGGGCGCGCACTGTGCGTGAAGCAGGCAAGCAACGCCAGGAATCCATTTACTGGCGGGCACGTGCCCTGGCACTGCATGAAGCCGAGCATGTGCAGGATCTGGAAAGTAAACTCACCGGGATAAAGTAAATTGGAAGCAGGAGACCCCATGACCGAACTCTCTGATTTTTTGGCAAGCCATCACTACACCCTGGCATTGAACGGGGAGACCCTGACCGGCACCGGGGTTGATTTTCTGCAACGCGAAGCCCGAAACGCGCGCTACTTTTTGTTTGGTGAGGACCACGGCATTGGCAGCAGTTTGAAGTTCGCCACTGCTTTATTCAAGACCTTGCAGCCCTCCGGGTACAACGCCTATGTGACCGAGATCGGGCCGGTCAGCGCAAAGCACATCCTCGCATTGCTCAATCAGCCAGATAGCTTCAAAGCCTTCCAACAGTTTTACACCATCCATCCCTTTGCAATTCCCTTTGACTGGCTGGAGGAAGAACTAGCCCTGTTACAAAGCGGACGGGAAACACCAGGCTTTGAACTCATCGGCAT
>CAZJMZ010000187.1:0-6109 GCA_964547115.1 uncultured Anaerolinea sp.
AACTTGTCTTCTTCGTAGACTTCAATGGTCGCCAGGGCCGTGGCGCACGAAAGCGCATGAGCGCTGTACGTGAGACCGGCATAGAGATATTTGTCATCGAAGAATTTGGCGATCTTCTCCGAGACGATCACCGCGCCCAATGGAGCGTATCCGCTGGTGATGCCTTTGGCAGTGGTGATGATGTCGGGGGTCACGTTCCAGTTGTCCACGGCGAACCATTTGCCCGTGCGGCCCCATCCGCTCATGACTTCGTCAGAGATCAGCAGGATGCCGTACTTATCGCAAATCTCACGCACCCGCGGCCAGTAGTCATCGGGCGGGACGATAATCCCATTCGAGCCGACGACCCCTTCCATGATGATGGCAGCGATCTTGTTGGGATCTTCGTATTTGATCACTTCTTCCAAATGGGAGATGCACTCGCGCTTGCACGACTCCGGCTTCTGCCCAAACGGACAGCGATAACAGAACGGGTCCAGGAAATGCACACCGCCCGGCATGGCTGGTTCAACGGCGTTGCGGCGGTAATCGCCGGTCAAGGCAATGGAGCCATGCGTGGCACCATGATAGGAGCGATAGCGCGCCAGAATCTTGTGGCGTCCCGTATAGAAGCGGGCGATCTTGATGGCATTCTCGTTCGCTTCGGCACCGCCGAGAGTGAAGAAGGTCTTCTTCAGGTCGCCCGGAGTGACCTCCGCCAGTTTCTTGCCGAGCAAACCGCGGGCTTCGGTCGCATTGCCGGGATGTGTAAAGGTCAATTTCGCGGCCTGGTCCTGGATCGCCTTGATGACCTTGGGATGTTGATGCCCGATATTGGTATTCATCAACTGGGATGAGAAATCAATATAACGCTTGTCGTCTGCATCCCAAAAGTACACGCCCTCTGCACGGGTCACAGGAATTGGGTTCACCTGTCCCTGCACAGACCAGGAGAAGAAGGTGTATTCCTTGTTGAGGTCAACGATTTCTTGGGCACTGAGTTTTTCGGTCATGTTATTTATACCTCGGTGGTTGAGTAGGCGGTGTTCGTCCGCCGTATCGAAACCACCAACTAAGCAAAGTTTTTTTGTTAGAAAAATGTCTCTTGTAACTGGTGGTTTCGATACGTGGCGCGAAGAACATGCGCCACTACTCAACCACCGGATCTGATTTTTATTTCTTCACTTCCTTCACCGCTTCTGCATACACGCTCAAGGTCTTATCAATATCCGCATCGGAGTGGTCGTAGCACAGGAACCACGGTTCGCGTGCATCGTAATCAGGCATGACGCCTTGGGCAATGGCTTTCTCCGCCAACTTGAGATACATGTCATGGTCGCTGTTAGACCACTCACGTTGGTTGGTGACCTTATCCACGCCAAGAGAGAACGAGAACATGGCCGGGTAACCGGTCATCACTACGGGGATATCGTTCTCTTCAAAGATGTCTTTCAACCCGTCCATCAGGCGCTGTCCGCGCTGGGCAATGGTCTTGAGGATCGGCTTGGATTTCAGCAGGCTCAAGGTCGCATACGCACCAGCTACACCGGGCTTGTTATTGGTATACGTCCCACCCTGCGCCACACCTTGCCCAATAATGGACATGATATCCTTTTTGCCGCCGAACGCCGCAATGGGGTAACCGTTACCGAGCGCCTTGGCATAGGTCGCCAGGTCAGGCTTGATCCCGTAATATTCCTGTGCGCCGCCATTCGCAATGCGGAAGCCCGTCTTCACCTCATCGAGGATGAAGACACAACCGTATTCTTCCGTCTTTCTGCGGATCAATTCAAGGAAACCTTCCTGCGGATTGATCGCCGCGCAGTTGCCCTGGCACGGCTCCGAGATCACCGCCGCGATCTGCTCGCCATACGAGCGCATCACCCGCTCAAAACCTTCAAAGTCGTTGAACGGCAGGGTGATAATGAACTCGCGCATCGTCTTCGGGATGCCTGAGGAGGCCGGCACAGGGATCGGGCTGCGCTTGTTGCCATACGCCGCCACCGGCGCATATGTGGACCACAGCGTATGGTCATGGAAGCCATGATAGTTGCCTTCGAACTTCAGGATCAAATCACGCCCGGTATAGGCACGCGCCACACGAATGGCATGCATGGTCGCTTCGGTGCCGGAGCAGGCAAAACGCACCATTTCCACGCCGGGTGCCATTTCGGTGATCATCTCAGCAACAGCAACTTCGAGTTCGCCGGTCATGGCGAAGAGCAGGCCGTTCTTGATCTCTTCGATCACCTTCTGGTCTACTTCATCGTAGGAGTGTCCCAAGATGATCGGACCAAACGCCATGCGATAGTCCACGTATTCATTGCCGTCCACGTCCCATAAGTGGGAGCCTTTGGCCTTTTGCACATATGGTGTGATCCCTTCGCCCCAATACCGAAAGTTGGAGTTGACCCCCAGCGGCATCACCTGCTGGGCGCGTTTCTGCAATGCGTGCGTCTTGTTACCAAACATGGAATATGTTCCTCCAAAATTGAATGTCTTTAATCGAACGACGACGAATTCGTCGGTTAGCGCGCTGTAGCCGCTGCTATGCCTTGACTTTTTCTTCCGAGATTTCTTTCACCACCCGTTCCGGAATCCGCCATTGATACACATCCTTCAACACCAATGGCACGATCGAGGTGGTCGTCTTGCGCACACCAGGCACCTTGCGCACCACCTCGGTCACAAAGTGATAGATCTCAGCCGTGTCCTTCGCCACGATCTGAATACTCACATCTGTATCCCCAATGCCACAGGCCACGTAACTGACGTTATCGAACTCCGCCATTTTCTTTGCTACTTCCAATATGCGGTCTGATTCCACCTCAAGCCACACATCTGCGATGGTGGTCAAACCAAAAGCCTGCGGCTTGGCAACAGCACTGATACGCACGATGCTGTCGTTCACCATGCGGTCGATCCGATACCGCACAGCCCGCTCAGAGATATCGCCAATGCGGCGGGCGATCTCAGAAGCAGGCATACGGCCATCATCGAGCAACAGATTGACGATTTTTACGTCTATTTTGTCGAATTCATACATGGCTTATCTCATTTTTTTCCGAAAGTGACATGCTGGAAGCCACTTTATACACAAGGAACGCAAAACCGTCAAGGACGGGATGAGAAAAAGTCAGCGGAGATAAGATTTGGGGATGCACACATCAGCCGTCCCTGTGTTGGAGCGTGCGCTTCATCCCCAGCCGGAGGTTGCTACATGGTCCCCAAACTTGATCACCTCTATATAATGAAGCAGGCAAATCCATTTCAAAAATGTACGCATTCCACATTGACGCAATGTTGTCAGGCAGATATAATCGTCCTTCGGCATTATCCCCGAAGCACAGGAGTAAAGACTATGACAACACCAGAACTCGCGCCAGCCGTTGCGCTTGAACCCAAAACAAAATTGAGCGGCAAGATTTTGAAGACCACCCTCGCCGGAGCCCTTGTGGACATTGGCCAAAGCCTGCCCGGGGTCATCCATATTTCACAACTCAGCGAAAACGCCGTCAATAAAGTGGAAGATGTGGTCAAGGAAGGCCAGACCGTGGATGTGTGGGTGCGCCGCGTTCGCAAGGACCGCGTGGAACTCACCATGATCCAACCCCTGGCGCTCGAATGGAAAGAGATCGAACCTGATATGGTCGTCAAGGGCAAGGTGGTGCGCCTCGAAACCTATGGCGCGTTCGTTGAGATCGGCGCCGAACGTCCCGGCATGATCCATGTGAGCGAACTGGCCCACGGCTACGTGAAGACCCCCAGCGAGATCGTCAAAGAAGGCGACGAGATCGAAGCCAAGGTCATCGATGTGGACCGCAAGAAGAAGCAGATCAAACTGAGCATGAAAGCGCTCGAACCCGAGATCGAAGAATTCAAGCCGGCCAAGAAGGAAAACAAAAAAGGCGGCAAGCACACCAAGAAAGAAATGGAAGAAGCCGGTCCCGCTGAACCCAAGGAACCCGAACTGACCGCCTTCCAGATCGCCTGGCAGCAAGCCATGGAAAAGTCGGAAGAAGGCAAGGATATCAAGTTCCGCAAGATGAAAGCTGGCGTCAACCGCGAACAGGACGAGATCCTCAACCGCACATTGGAAAAGCGCCTCCCCACCGGCGGCTAAACCTCCCTCAAAAGCAAAACAGCGAGCCTGAAAATGGCTCGCTGTTTTTTTAACCTATACCGATGTATCGCTCATGTATCGGGCGTAGGCTTCAGGCCTGAGAAACAACAAGATCAAAACCGCGGTAAAAAAGCCGCCTAAATGCGCCCAGTGGTTGACCGAGTACTCCCCTTCCCCGCGCAGGATCCGCAAAGCCGGGATGATCTGCAGTCCAAAGAAATACAGCACGATCCAAATGGCGCGGATGCGTGGCCAGGCCGGAACAAAAGTAATGAACACCAATGTTCGAATCCTTCCACCGGGATAAAGCAAAAGGTATGCCCCCATCAAGCCAAAGATGGCTCCGCTGGCCCCGATACCGGGAATGGTCGAGTTGTGTTGAACGGCCACGTAAAACACATGGGCGATGGTCCCGGCCAGCAGATAAAAGGCCAGAAAACGCCACGAACCGCAGGCGTCCTCCACCCGGCGGCCAAAGACCCACAAAGCCAGCATGTTGCCGAAGAGATGGTCCAGCCCTCCGTGCAGAAACATCGCCGTGAAATTAGACAATGCCCCGCCGCCTTGTGTACTCAAAATCAAGGTGGGCGTAACACCATATTTCATCAGAAAATCCCAAAACTCCTGGTTGGGGATCAGGAACTCCAAAACCAGCACGACGCAATTGATCAGGATCAACGCGACCGTCATGATCGGGAAAAACGAATAGCGGTTGGGTTCGGTGTCATTCAAAGGCAGCATGCGGTCACCTAGAAGAACGGTTCAGGAGGGATCTTGAAATGTTGTAAACGCTGAAGCGAGACCACCAGGATAAAACTAAATGGCAACAATACAAGTACCCAGCCCACCACCCCCAGCGCAATACGGACAAAGGTCGAGCCGTTGTGGTCTTCTTGAAAGATCTGCTGCCAGATGGCATGCTTGATCCGCACCTCAGAAAGCGCCAGCAAAAACGCGCCTGCCACCACCACGGGCAGTCCAAGCCATAAAAGCGCGCCGGGGCCGAACGGCCGCAACCCCACCTGGATCAGCACAAAACTGAAATACACCAGGGGCCAGGTAAAGGTCAGGCGCAGCAGTGATGTGGTCGGTGGGACGTATTGAATCTTCTCTTTCTTCAATTTTTCCAGGCGTTCGATCTGCTTAAAGGCATGATCGAACAACTTGGAGTCCTTGGTCTTTGTGGCTAATAGCTCATACGTCTTCACCGCCTCAGCCAGGTCGCCATCCTGTTCAAGTTGTTCAGCCTGCTTCAACAGGTCGGCAGGCTGAACCGGTCTCGAATGGACTGGCTCAGACTCCACCGGCGCAGAGGGAGCAGGAGCCCAAACCACAGGCGGGATATCCTCCAATGGTTCGTCTTGTTCCAATTCAATTTGTTGTTTCTCAGCTCGCTGCTGCAACAAGGTCTCCAGATAGCCCCTGACCTTCTCATTGGCCGGATTGATGGTAAGTACATTCTCACAAGCGATGATCTTATCTTCCAGGTCGTCCACATACCCGGTCAACCACATCCAGGCCATTTCATTTTGCTGGTCGAGTTCCACCGCCTGCAGAAAGAGGTCGCGTGCCTCCATACGGCGCCCAGCCCGCGCCGCCTCCACCCCCTGCCGCAACAATTCCGCAGACGTTGCCATATCAGCCCCCGTTCAATTCCTTTTGTAGTTCCATCATGAATTTTTCTTTATTTGCAGAGCGCGCTGTCTTGCCGCTGGATGTTTTGAGGATCCACTTCGCATCCACGGCTTTCACATACCGCAAGGCAATGGCCGAATTTTTGGTCACATGCAAACGGACTGCATCCGCGATCTTCTGTTGTTCAGCAGGGTCTTCGGAATCAACCTCCGCGATGATGACCACATCTTCGGTACCTTCCTCTTCGTTATACATGCCAAAAGCCACCGAACGCCCGGCGTGCACGCCCGGCACTTCATAGGTTAACGACTCAAGGTCCTGTGGGTACACGTTCTTGCCCCCTACAATGATCATGTCCTTCTTACGGCCCGA
>CAZJMZ010000188.1:0-6056 GCA_964547115.1 uncultured Anaerolinea sp.
AAAATATCTGCAACCTGTCTCAACGGCGCACAGAGAAATTTCTCTGTGCGCCGTTCGATTTCAAGCCACAGCCGCTCCGGCCCCCCAATTCACCCATGATAAAATCGCCCCCTATGACACACGCCGAACAGATCGCATCCCAACTCCATGTCAAACCGTCACAGGTTGCCGCCGTCATCACCCTGCTCGACGAAGGCAACACGGTCCCCTTCATTGCCCGCTACCGCAAAGAAATGACCGGCTCGCTGGATGACGAGCAGGTCCGCATCATTGCCGATGAACTCACCCGTTTACGCGCGCTCGATGAACGGCGCGCTGCCATCCTGGCTTCGATTGAAGAGCAGGGCAAACTCACCGACGAACTGCGCGCGAGCATTCATGCCGCTCTGACGCTCACCGCGCTCGAAGACCTGTATGCGCCCTACAAGAAAAAACGCCGCACCCGTGCCATGGTCGCCCGCGAACAGGGACTGACCGAACTGGCCGAGTTCATTCTTCAGCAACCCGGCCAAGGCTCTCCGGATGAACTGGCCGGACGTTTCATCAACGAGCAAGTTCCCACGATCGAAGCAGCCCTGCAAGGCGCACGCGATATTGTCGCCGAAATGATCAGCGAGAATGCCAACGTCCGCACGGCAACCCGCGAGAAGGCGCTTAAATTCGGCAAGCTCCGCGTCGAGAAGGTCAAAGACGCAGTGGATGAGAAAGCTGTTTACGAATCCTATTATCAATTCGAGCAACGGGTTGACCGGCTAATGCCGCATCAGATCCTGGCCATCACCCGTGGTGAAAAAGAGGGCATCCTGCGTGTGCATGTGGATGTGCCCGACCGCGACTGGCTGGATGCCATCCAGGCCGAGTTCGAAGAAGATATGCTCAGCCCGTTCGCTGAGCAGCTGGAACTTGCCATTCAAGATTCCGCCGAACGGCTCCTGCTCCCCGCCATCGAACGCGATGTCCGGCGTGAGAAAGGGGCAGTCGCCGATAACCACGCTATTCAAGTCTTTGCCACCAACCTACGCGCCTTATTGGGTCAGGCGCCGCTGGCCAACCAGGTCGTACTAGGTATCGACCCGGGCTTTCGTACTGGTTGCAAAGTAGCTGTAGTGGACGCCACCGGAAAATTGCTCGACACCGGCACCATTTACCCGCATGAACCGAAGAACGATTGGAACGGCGCCCTCCAAACCCTGGAGGACATGATCAACCGGCATCGCGTCACACTCATCACCATCGGCAATGGCACTGCCTCCCGCGAAACCGAAAAGCTCGCAGCCGAGTTGACGCGCAATGCAAAGCGCACCAAATATCTCATCGTCAATGAGGCCGGGGCCTCGGTCTATTCCGCCTCGGCCCTGGCTCGCGCGGAATTCCCCGATCTGGATGTCACCCTGCGCGGTGCGGTCTCCATTGCCCGCCGCGCTCAAGACCCGCTCGCCGAACTCGTCAAGATCGATCCCAAGTCCATCGGTGTTGGCATGTACCAGCATGATGTGGACCAGACCGCCCTCACCCATGCGCTCGACGGTGTGGTCGAAAGTGTTGTCAACCGCGTTGGTGTGGATGTCAACACAGCCAGCCCAGCCTTGCTCACACATGTTGCAGGCATTGGTCCCAAACTTGCCAGTCAGATCGTCAGTCATCGTGATACCCACGGTACGTTCAAATCCCGTGCCGCATTGCGCAAAGTGACCGGGCTGGGCCCCAAAGCGTTCGAGCAGGCTGCCGGGTTTATGCGGATTCGAAACGGGTCGAACCCGTTGGACGAATCAGCGATACATCCTGAATCCTATCCCATTGCTGAAGCCATTCTCGCTCGCGCCGGACTTTCAGCCGGGTCGCCGATCGATCAGCGCATCCCTGCCCTGGAAGCGCTTACCGCTCACACCTCACTCGAGACTTTGGCTGCTGAATTGAATTGCGGTGTGCCCACTTTGAACGACATTCTCGAGCAACTCGTCCGCCCGGGGCGTGACCCACGGTCTGATGCCCCCGCCCCCATCCTGCGCTCAGATGTGCTCAAAGCGGAAGACCTGCAAACCGGCATGCAACTGCAGGGCACCGTCCGCAACGTGGTGGACTTTGGCGCCTTCGTGGATATCGGCGTCAAGGGCGATGGCCTTTTGCATCGCACGCAGATCCCCAATGGCACCGTGCTCAAGGTTGGCGATATCATCCAGGTGGAGATCCAAAAGGTCGAAGTCGAACGCGGACGCATCAGCCTGGGCTGGGTAAAGGCCTGACAGCCTCCAATTCCTGACGCTACAAACGGTCATCGTATAATACAGCGATGACCGTTTTTTCATCTCCTCAGGTTGTATGCCGTCCCGCCATTGCCCGTGACCATGCAGACATCACCGAGTTCTGCAAGGGCATCTGGGAAGGCGACGATTACGTCCCGGAGGTATGGCCGCACTGGTACAACGACCCATATGGCGTGCTCGTCACTGCAGAGTATGCCGGGCGTGCCATTGGCTGCGCCAAACTCTCACGCATCACTGATGGACAATGGTGGCTCGAAGGCGTGCGCGTGGACCCGAACAAACAGGGTCTCAAAGTCGGCTCGCAGATCCACAACTACATCACCGAATGGTGGCTAAAACGCTGCGATGGGGTGGTACGCTTGATGACGGAAAACCCCGCTGTGGTGCATCTATGCCAAAAGACCGGCTTCACCAAGACCCACGAACTGCGCGGTTATCGTGCCCTGCCCATTGATGAACCTGTTTCAAACTTTTCACCTGCCACGAATCTTTCAGAGATCACGGCCTTTGCCCTGGCCAGCGAAACCGTGCAACTCAACCACCAATTGATGGACTTTGGCTGGCGCTTTGGCACGCTCACCCCTCAGGCCCTGGCAAATTACTCCGGCTACAAAGCAGATTTCTCCCATACCTTCCATTGGTGGAAAGACCGGCAAGGTCTCTTCAGCGCCTGGGAAGAGGACGAGAATGGCAGGCATCAACTCATGCTGGGACTGGCGGCCTGCGCCCTCAACGACCTCCCCACCCTGCTGACCGATATCCGCCGCTTTGCCGCCAGCAAACACTTTGACCGGGTCTTTCTGCTAGCGTTTCTCACGCCACAATGGCTTGAGAAACTGGAGCAAGCCGGGTTTTCCACGAGTTGGGAAAATTATTTGAGATTGTTCGAGAGGCGGAAATGAACCTGCCCCCTGATTTCATTGCCACCATCACCAACACCTTTGGAACAGATGGCGAAGCCCTGATCGCCAACCTGCCCACCTTGATCGACGAAGCCTCTCAACGCTGGAATTTGACGAACATCCAGCCGGTTGAAAATCTTTCCTATAATTTTGTGGCGTTCGCCCGTAGAGACGAGGTGGGTTCGCCCCATGACACAATTCGCAACGTGGTATTGAAGATCGGCGTGCCGCGCGATGAGTTGACCAGTGAAATGTCGGCATTACGGCTGTTCAACGGCGAAGGTGCCTGCCAGCTGCTCGATAGCGACGAAACGAAAGGCTTTCTGTTGCTCGAGCGCTTACATCCGGGCACCATGCTTTCCACGTTGCAAGATGACGATGCAGCCACCCGCATCGGCGCGGATGTGATGCAAAAGCTCTGGAGACCAGTAGGGGCACAGCATGCTGTGCCCCTACATCAAGATTTCATTCGCCTCACCGATTGGTTCGCTGGCTTGCAAACCCTGCGCCAACGCTATAACGGCGGGACGGGGCCGTTGGATGAAAGGTTGGTCAGCCGGGCTGAGGCTGCGGTCAATGAGTTCTTCACCGAAAATCACATGCCCGTACTCATGCACGGCGATTTCCATCACTACAATGTCATTTCATCCGATGAGCGCGGCTGGATGGTGATCGACCCGAAGGGCGTGATCGGACCGGCAGGGTATGAGGTGGGGCCGTTCATGCTGAACCCGTGGGGCAATTTTTCGGATGGGATCAGCCGTCGGGTCATAGAGAGGCGGGTGGACATTTTCCACGAGCTGCTGGGGTTTGAACGTCAGCGCATTATCGAGTGGAGTCTGGCCCATGCCATCCTCTCTGCCTGGTGGGGGCTCGATGAAAACACAGGTTGGGACTATGCCATGCAATGCGCCGAGCTATTCGCAGCACTTTAAACAACAGCCTCCCGCATGGGAGGCTGTTGCAGATACAGCAGAATTACATGCCGATAAAACTTAGCACCGCATAGGCCAACGCCAACCAGGGCGCAAGCGTGGCAAGCACAGGCACGAACATTCCCAACCCCACAAACAGGAAGAACAACCACATACACCAGCCAGAAATCGTTTTGGGCATCGACATTTTCATTGCAGACTCTCCTCTTGAACGAATGACCGTCCACGCGAACGGTTCTATCAGACTCAACCCGGCGAAGCGAATAGGGATACGGCGTATATAGAGGCTGCACTTTGCAATGCGCCGAGTTGTTCGCGGCTTTGTAAGTAAGAGTTTGAATAACGGGGATTCTATGAATGGTAGAATGGATGGTTATGGCTACAATCTCTGCCCCTGTTGAATTTTCCCTGCAACGCAAATATCTTTCGAACCGTACCAGCGCGGCGCGCTGGGTGTGGTCGCATGCGCGGCGGCACGGCTGGATCATTTTGATGCTGGTGGTGGGCGCCATTGGCAATGCGGCGCTGGCCGCCGTGGTGCCCGTGCTCACCGGCGATGCCTTCAATGCCATGCTCAAACCGGTGCCCGATACCAGCGTCTTGCTACCACTGGCGTTGACGATCGGCATTTCACAAGTCATCCGCGGCGCACTGCAACTGGGTCGCAACTTCGGCGCGGAACTGCTCGCTCAAAAAATGGAGCGGCAGGTGCGCGATGAGTTGTATCTCTCGCTGCTTGGCAAAAGCATGACCTTCCACAACCTGCAGCCCGTGGGCGATACCATGGCCCGCACCACCAACGACGTACGCGAAGTGAACTATATGTTCAGCCCGGGTGTCAACCTGGTGGTGGGGTCGTTCATCTTTTTGTTGATGCCCATCTTCGTGGCCGGGCGGTATCACCCGGCGCTCATTCTCACCCCGGTCGTCTTCATCATTTTTTACTTCGTCTTTCTCGCCAAATACCTGCGCGACCTCTCCCCTGTCACCGATGAGGTACGCGGCTCGTTCGGGCGCATGAACACGCACCTTTCTGAGTCGCTCGATGGCGTGGAAGTGGTCAAAGGCGCGGCGCAGGAGGATGCCGAAGTGGACCGCTTCGTGATGAATGCCAAACGAGTGCGCGATGCCTTTGTGCGACAAGGCGACCTCGAAGGCCGTTATGTGGCCATGCTGCTGCTCGGCTCGGCCTACGCCTTTGGCCTGTTTCATGCCCTGACCCTGTATCGTGGCGGACTCATTGACCTGGGCGCCGTGGTCGCGTACTTCGGCCTGCTCCGCTTGCTGGAGTTCCCGACCTTCACCTCCACCTGGGCCTATTCACAGATTTCGCTGGGTATGTCCAGCGCCCGCCGCATATTGGAACTGATGAATCGCGAGACCAATCTTGACCAGAACGCGCAGGGCTACGCGGGTGAAATGCGAGGGGACGTTGAATTCAAGAACGTGGAATTCGCTTATCCGACCATGAAGGACGAAGCGCAACAGAATGCCACTGAAGCAGTTTTGAGCAATATTTCCTTCAAGGTCAAACAAGGACAGACCGTCGCCATCGTCGGGCAGACCGGCGCAGGCAAGACCTCGCTGGTAAAGCTGCTCAACCGCACCTATGACACCACCCAGGGCCAGGTATTCATTGACGGTGTGGACGTGCGCGATTGGAACCTGGCCGCGCTTCGTTCACAGATCTCAATGATCGAGCAGGATGTCTTCCTGTTCTCACGCTCTGTCAGCGACAACATCGCTTTCGGGAAGCCGGGAGCAGGCTGGGATGAGATCGAAGCGGCGGCCAAGTCGGCGCAGGCTGATGATTTCATCCAGACCTTCGACAAAAAATACGAGACCGTTGTCGGTGAACGCGGGGTCACGCTCTCTGGTGGGCAACGTCAGCGCATTGCGCTCGCCCGCGCCTTCATGACCGAACCGCACATCCTGATCCTGGACGACTCCACCTC
>CAZJMZ010000189.1:0-5990 GCA_964547115.1 uncultured Anaerolinea sp.
TGCAATTCGTGGAGACCGAGTTCTTCGGCAATGCGATGATCCTGGATGGCATCATTCAATTGACCGAGCGCGACAACATGGGCTATCACGAGATGATCGCACATGTGCCCATGCTGGCGGTCGGGCAGCCGAAGCGCGTACTTATCGTGGGCGGCGGCGACGGCGGCTCCCTGCAGCAAGTGCTGAGATATGACTCAGTGGAGGAAGCCGTGGTCTGCGAATTGGACCAGCGCGTGGTGGACCTTTCGCGCGAATACTTCAGCGCCTCTTTTGGCGACCCGTGGGCTGATCCTCGTGCCAAGCTGCTCGTCCGCGACGCCTTTGGCTATCTCGAAGAGAACCCCGGCCAGTTCGATGTCATCATCTCCGACACCACCGACCCCATCGGCATGGCTGAGCGGCTATTCTCAGATGAGTTCCAAAAACTGATCGTGCGGGCACTGGTACCCGGCGGCGCCGCGGCCACCCAATGCGAGCAGCCGTTCTTTGACACAGACCTGATCAAACAGATCTACCGGTCTGCAAAAACTCTGACCAAAAATCCCGCGTACTACTATGCCAATATCCCCACCTACCCCGGCGGCGGCATCGGCTTCATGTATGTCTCGGATACACCGTGGGAAAATGGCTTGCAAACACCATATCCCGCGGGTGAGAATAAGTATCTGAATCCTGAGATCCACAAGGCGGCCTTCGCCTTACCGGAGTTCTTCCGGAAAGAGTTATACGGGTAACCAAGACCGTTTTGTCGGCAGTCGTCTGGCTGACAAAACGGTCTCTTTTTATACAGGGTTGGCTATAATCTCCATACGATTCTCAGTTCAAGAAAAGACAGAACCATGCCTACTGCCACCTTCCAGCCACTGCAATTCATTGAATATCCGCCCGAAGAGATGGTCCAGCGTTCCATCAACTTCCATGAAGAAATGCAACGTCGCCGCACGGTGAGGCATTTCTCAGACAGGCCCGTGCCGCGCGCCGTGATCGAGCACTGTCTACGTACCGCAGGGACGGCTCCCAATGGTGCCAACTTGCAACCCTGGCAATTTGTCGTCGTCAGCGACCCGCAGGTCAAGCAGAAAATTCGAGTCGAAGCGGAGAAAGAGGAAGCAGAGTTCTATCAACGCCGCGCACCGCAGGAGTGGCTCGACGCGCTGGCACCGCTCGGTACCGATGAACACAAACCGTTTCTCGAAACAGCGCCCTACTTGATTGCCATCTTCGGGAAAAATTTCAGCACCCTGCCAGATGGCCGCAAAGTCAAGAATTACTACGTCAACGAGTCGGTGGGCATTGCCACCGGTTTTCTGATCGCAGCCCTTCACCATGCCGGGTTGGTCTCGCTAACCCACACCCCCAGCCCGATGGGATTCCTCAACAACATTCTGAACCGGCCGTCAGACGAGAAGCCGTTCCTTTTGCTGGTGACAGGCTACCCGGAGTCCGATGCGCGTGTGCCCGTCATCGAGAAAAAGCCGTTGACCGAGATCGCAACTTTTATTTGAATTCAAATGACCGCAAACGACATGCGCGCCATATTCCCTGAAAGGAGAGTCCATGACATACGCAACTTTTGCGCAGCTCAATGAAGCCATGATCGAACACTTTCAAAACAAACGCTACCCCGAAGCATTGAAGTTGATTCTGGAGGAAGGCGGACACTTTCCAGATGACCGGATGGATGTGGATTACTGGAAGATGGTTAGTGCGGCACGGATCGATGACCGCCAGACCGTGTATGCCGTGGCACGCGCCTTACTAGCCGATGGGTTATGGTTCGGCGAATTTTTGTTACGGCAGTCGCCTTCTTTCGCTTCGCTGCAGGGAGACCCTGAATTCGAACACATCGTTGCCGAATCACAGGCAGCACAGATTCGGGATATGCCCAGCGAGCCGGTCGTCATAACAAAATTTCCGTCTCAACAACCTGAGACATCTCCTCTGCTGGTCGCCCTGCATGGCAATCAGTCATCAGCAGAAAAGACGCTCCCGTTTTGGGCAGCCGCGGTATCCGAGGGATGGAACGTGGCCATACCCCAATCCAACCAGGCGATGCAAAAAGGTGCGCTGGGCTGGGATGGCTCAGAGGCTTCATTTACCTATGTGCGAGAGCGCTTCGATGCTTTTGATTTCGCTTTCGATCCAAAACGGGTTGTGATCGCAGGGCATTCCATGGGTGGATTAGTCGCGATCCGCATGGCACTGGAGGGCATGCTGCCCGTGTGCGGATTCATCGTCATTGGACCAGCCGTCCCATATCTGGATGAAGAAGAGTCGCTGCCGGGCATACTGGCGCTTGCCAGGGCGCGTAGCGTACGCGCATGTTTCATCGTGGGCGAGAAGGACGACGATATCTTTATCCCAAAAGTGATCGAATTGGGAGAAAAGATTTCAGCTGCCGGAATCGTATGCCAGGTGGAGATGGTCCCCAATGCCACCCATGATCACTCCCCTGCTTACGACGGTGCGCTGGTAAGAGGTCTAAAGTTTTTGATGAATGGGAAGCAATAACAACGCAGTACGCATCGAAAAATGAAATGACTTTAAGT
The DNA here is from genome assembly GCA_964547115.1 of uncultured Anaerolinea sp. Lineage (GTDB taxonomy): Bacteria > Chloroflexota > Anaerolineae > Anaerolineales > Villigracilaceae > Defluviilinea. Next base: position 2,550 of record CAZJMZ010000189.1, read on the forward strand.
ACACCCATAAACGGAGGCTCTGATGCTGGAGATCAAAGTGGTTGGCCCGGGAGATATGAACTGGCTGATGAACGTGGCTGAGGATGTCTTCGACGATCCGTTGGTCCCGGCTTCCACCGAGGACTTCATCAACGATCCGCGTCACCGCCTGGTGGTGGCAATTGATGATGGCGTGATCGTCGGCTTTGTTAGCTCGGTCATCTACGTCCACCCGGATAAGTCCGCGCCTGAGCTATGGATCAATGAAGTCGGTGTGGCTCCAACGCATCAGGGGCAGGGACTCGGCAAACGGCTAATGCAAGCGACATTGGAGGAAGCCCGACGCTCCGGCTGCACCGAGGCCTGGGTGCTCACGGAGCGGCGGAACGAAGCAGCACTGGGGTTATACAAATCCATAGGTGGAATCGAAGGGGAACCAGATACGGTGATGTTCACATTTGAGCTGTGAGCCCAGTTCCGATAGTGCATTCCAAAAACGATCATCCATCCCTCGTATCGCACAAAATCCTAAATAATCAGTTCTCAAGTATATTGACATCCGATATATCGGGTGATATTATATCGATAGTCGCTATACTGATATGCGATACAAGAGGTCGAATGGATACACAAATTATTAAATACCTACCCCTCACCGAGGCCACTGCCTATATTTTGATGGCACTTGCCGAGCCGCTCCACGGTTATGCGCTTATGCAAAAAGTGGAGGACATGAGTCAAGGCACGGTCAAGATCGGACCTGGCACGTTGTACGGGGCGTTCGCGCAACTCGAAAAGGAGGGGCTGATCGAAATGGTCAAGGAGGCAGACCGGCGCAAGTCTTATGCGCTGACAGACAAGGGGAGGTCGGTGCTTCGGGAACACATCCGCAGGACCGAGATCCTGGTAATGAACGGACAGTCCATCCAATAACACGCTCATGGGAGGGCGTAATGACTACAATCAAGAAATTCAAATGGTTTTGGGCCTGGCAGGATGAAAAAGAGGAAGCCTGGCTGCACGAGATGGCAACACAAGGTCTGCACTTGCAAACAGTGGGTGCCCCCGGTTCCTACACCTTCGAAGTTGGCGCACCGCGCAACGATACCTACCGCATGGACTTCATCACCGAGCGCAAGGATTACGAGAACTACCTACAACTTTTCAAGGATGCGGGCTGGGAGCATCTCGGAGAAACGGGCGGCTGGCAGTACTTCCGCACAAAGAGCGAAGGGCAGACAATCCCCGAGATCTACACCGACCAGGACTCCAAGGCGCAAAAGTATCAGCGGCTGATCACCATTCTGGTGGTCTTTTTGCCGGTCTTCATCACGCTCACGACCCGCCCAATCGACTCGTCAAGCGCGTTCGTGGGACTCTATTTTGCAGGGAAAATGCTCGGCACTTTCCTAATGTTCCTTTACGTCGTTGCGATAATCAAGATCTTCCAACGCATACAACAACTCAAAAGGAAATGAAAACCGGGCGGCTCGCTGAGCCGCCCGGCGCATTATTCATCTTCCCCAGCCATCAACTTGATGCGCTCCCAGGGTTTCAGTTTCTCATCCTCCGCCAGCAAACTCTTCAAGTCGAACAACTCATCGCGCAGTGCGGCAGCGCGCTCGAACTCCAGGTTCTTTGCGGCTTCCTTCATTTGCTTCTCCATCTCGTGGATGATCTGCTTCAATTCGTTGCGCGGCAGGTCGCCTTTGGATTTGACCTTATACTCGCCGCGCATCTCGCCCACGGCTTTATCAGAAAACTCCGCGGTCAGGTCACGAATGGCCTTGTGAATGCTGATCGGCACAATGCCGTTCTCTTCGTTGTACTTCGTCTGCTTGGCGCGGCGGCGGTTCGTTTCATCGATGGCACGCTTCATTGAATCGGTCATCTTGTCGGCGTACATGATCACACGCCCGTTGACGTGGCGCGCAGCGCGGCCGATGGTCTGGATCAGTGATGTCTCTGAACGCAGAAAGCCTTCCTTATCGGCGTCGAGAATACCCACCAGCGACACTTCGGGTAGATCAAGGCCTTCGCGCAGCAGGTTGATCCCCACCAACACATCGAACACACCTAGGCGCAGATCACGCAAAATGCCGATGCGCTCCAGCGTCTCGACCTCCGAGTGCAAATAGTGGACCTTCATCCCCAACTCACCCAGATACTCAGCCAAATCTTCAGACATGCGCTTCGTCAGCGTGGTGACCAACGCCCGTTCGCCTCTTTCCACCCGTTGCCTGATTTCTCCGACCAGATCATCCACCTGGCCTTTGGTCGGCCTGACCTCCACTTCGGGGTCGACCAGCCCCGTCGGGCGGATGATCTGCTCCACCACCTGCTCGGCATGTTGCATTTCATACGGCCCCGGCGTGGCGGAGGTGTAGATGGTGTGCCCCATCACCTGCTCGAACTCATCGAACTTCAGCGGGCGGTTGTCCATGGCGCTGGGCAACCGGAAGCCGTATTCGACCAGCGTCTCTTTGCGGGCGCGGTCGCCGTTATACATGCCGCGCACCTGCGGGACAGTCATATGACTCTCATCGATCACCAACAGGTAATCGCTCGGCAGGAAGTCGATCAACGTCCATGGGTGCGAGCCGGGGGCGCGGCGATCGAAGTGCCGCGAGTAGTTCTCGATGCCTGAACAATAGCCAACTTCCTTGAGCATCTCCAGGTCATAGCGGGCACGTTGTTCCAGCCGCTGCGCTTCGAGCAACTTACCCGACTCTTTGAACAATTTCAGGCGGTCTTCCAATTCAGTTTCTATATCGATGATGGCGTCTTTCATTTTGTCTGCGGCAGTGAGGTATTGCTTGGCCGGGTAGATCGAGACCTCTTGCGGCTCTTCGTACACTTCGCCCGTCACCGGGTTGAACTGCATCAACCGCTCCACCTCATCGCCAAAGAAGGTGATGCGGATACCTTTTTTATCTTCGTACGCAGGAATGATCTCCAGGGTGTCGCCGCGCACGCGGAAGGTGCCGGGTTTCAGGTCCATGTCGTTGCGCTGGTACTGACTCTCGATCAGCTGCCGCAACAAGGCGTTCCGGCGATACATCTCACCCACTTTGAGCGTGACCGTCCCTTTGCCGAATTCCTCCGGGTTGCCCAAACCGTAGATGCACGACACGGAAGCCACGATGATGACATCCCGCCGCGACATGAGGGCGGTCGTGGCAGCCAGCCGCAGACGCTCGATCTCTTCGTTGATCTCGGTCTCTTTTTCAATGTATAAGTCATGACGCGGCACGTAGGCTTCAGGCTGGTAGTAATCGTAGTATGAGACAAAATACGAGACCGCGTTCTCAGGGAAGAACTCTTTGAACTCAGCATACAATTGCGCCGCGAGGGTCTTGTTATGCGCCATGATCAAGGCGGGCTTTTGCACCTGCTGGATCACTGAAGCGATGGTGAAGGTCTTGCCGGTGCCGGTGGCGCCGAGCAACACCTGATGCTGGA
>CAZJMZ010000190.1:0-5955 GCA_964547115.1 uncultured Anaerolinea sp.
AACTGGAAGGATATCAACCCCGCCCTGGCCAAACAAGGCGAATTCAACGGCAAACAATATTGGGCGCCGTGGGATTGGGGCTTTGAGTCCATTCTCGTTCGCAAAGACCTTGTGACGACCGTACCCACCTCCTGGGCTGACCTGTGGAATCCTGAATATGCCGGGCACATCGCCTTGTACGACTCCGGCGAATCGGCCCACATCATCACCGCCCTGGCCCTGGGCATTGCCGACCCGTGGAACACCACACCCGAACAGGATGAGCAGATCAAACAGAAGTTGTTGGAACTCATGCCCAACGTCCTGACCTTTTGGAGCAGCCAGACCGAACTGGACCAGTTGATCGCCTCCGGTGACGTGTGGGTTGCCGCCAGCGCCTGGAACGCCTCCTATGTGGGGCTGCTCGGTCAAAACGTGGATGTGGTGTACATCGATCCAAGTGAAGGTCGCGCCGGATACTTGTGCGGTTTTGCGATCCCCACTGCATCCAAGAACTACGACCTGGCACTGCAAATGATCGACGCCTATCTTGGTCAGGCCTCACAGGCCAAACTGGCCAATGATTACGGCTATGGCATTGCCAATACCGCGGCGGTTTCGGCGGTCAACCCCGATACCGTCAAACTGCTGTCACTGGAAGACCAAAATATCATCTCACGCACTGTCTTCTATAAATACATTACCCCCGAACAAAGGGATGCGTGGACCAACACCTGGTCTGAAGTAAAGACCTCTCAATAAAGCAACAGCTACTCTTCAGCGCCTTCGGGGTTCCCGAAGGCGCTGAAGGATGGAGCAGCGCATGGAAAACCGCAGTAGATTTGCCACCCTGATCGGCCCGCCCAGCCTGTACTTATTCCTTATCTTTTTACTGCCCATGGGGCTCATGTTCGTTTACAGTTTCCGTGCCGGGATCTCAGGGGAAGCGCACGATACCTTCACGCTGGCCAATTACCAAAGCTTTCTTGAAAACGCCAACTTCCATCGTCTGTTATGGCGGTCGGCGGTGATCGCCTTTATCATCGCCTCGCTCTCCACCATCCTGGCCTATCCGCTTGCATATTATCTTTCCTTTCAAGCCGGCCCGTCCAAAATGACCCTGCTGACCCTGCTCATCATCCCCACCTGGACAAGCTACCTGCTGCGCATCTTTTCATGGAAGCTCATCCTTGGCTCCAATGGGTTGCTGAACAGTTTGTTGCTTGCCTTGGGCATCATCGACACGGCTTCTCCGATCTTGATCTACAGCAGAAGTGCGGTCATGGTCACGCTCGTGTACGTCTGGATCCCCTTTGTGGCCCTGCCGATCTTCACCGCCCTCGAGCGGATTGACAAAAACCTGCTGGAAGCCGCCGCTGACCTGGGCTGTCAACCCTGGGAGGCGTTCCTGCGCGTCACCCTGCCCCTCAGCCTGCCCGGCGTCCTGGCGGGCTTTTTCTTCGCCCTGATCCCCACCCTCGGCGAGTTTGTCACGCCTTTGCTGGTCGGTGGCACCTCCGGTGCCATGTATGGAAATCTGATCCAGGATCAATTTATGCGCGCCCTCAACTGGCCCATGGGTTCGGTGATGAGCCTGGCCATGCTGGTCATCGTGCTGTTACTGCTCTTCGTTCTTTCGCGCCTGGGCAATATCTCCAAACTGGCAGGGTTCTAACATGCACAGACGAAGATCACTCTCCCTTGGCCGGTTCTATTACCTGTTGATCTGTTTCGTTCTATACCTGCCCATCCTGTTACTGATCCTCTTTTCGTTCAACGATGCCACTGCGCTGGTCTTTCCGCTGAAAGGCTTTACTTTAAAATGGTATGGCCAGATGCTCGAGAACGCTGAATTGCTCAAAGCGCTCGGCAACAGCATCCTGATCGGGGCAGGCTCGTCGCTGGTGGCGACCCTGCTGGGGTTGATGGGCGCGCTGGCGATCGTGCGTTTCAAACTGCCGGGGCGTGGACTTTTCCTCTCCATTGCCTCCCTGCCGCTGGTGATCCCTTATGTGATCCTGGGCGTGTCACTGTTGATCCTGTATCAAGAGATCGGCATCCCGCTGTCCGCCTTTGCGGCCGGCATGGGACATGTCGTCATCAGTGTTCCGTATGCGATGTTGATCATTTCAGCGCGCCTGGTCGGCTTTCCAGATAATCTCGAAGAAGCTGCCATGGATCTGGGGGAAACCTATTGGGGTGCGTTGCGGCGTGTCACCATACCCATTTGCGCCCCCGCCCTGCTGGCGGCCTTTCTGCTGTGCTTCACCATGTCATTCGATGAGTTTTCCATTTCATCATTTCTTGTCGGCACCGATGCCACCCTGCCGGTGTATCTGTATTCGCAACTACGCTTCCCCAGCCGCCTGCCCATGGTTGTGGCACTGGCCGCCATACTGATGACGGTCACGATGGGCGTCATGCTGTTCTCGGAATGGCTGCGGCGGGCGGACCAAAGCACTCCCCCAAAGGCATAAGTTATGACTGACCTGGCCGTTGAATTTCAAAATGTAAGCAAGACCTTTTCTTCACGCGACAAAAAGAAACTCGAAGAGGTCAACGCGCTGAAAAACCTGAACCTGTCCATTCCGCGCGGAAAATTCTTTACCCTGCTGGGGCCCAGCGGCTGCGGCAAGACGACCACCCTGCGCCTGATCGCCGGGTTTGAATTGCCCACTGCGGGCGAAATCCTCATCCACGGTAAACCCATGAGTCAAGTGCCGCCCAACCAGCGCCCGGTCAACACGGTCTTCCAGAACTATGCGCTCTTCCCCCACCTGACCGTCGCTCAAAACGTAGGCTTTGGGCTGGTCACCAAACGCATCCCGCCAGCGGAGCGTGAACAGAGAGTTAAAGAAGCATTGGAAATGGTGAAGCTCGCAGAGATGGGGAATCGCAAACCGTCGCAACTCTCGGGCGGGCAGCAACAACGCGTGGCCCTGGCCCGGGCCCTGGTAAACAGACCTGAGGTCCTGCTGCTCGATGAACCGCTGGGCGCATTGGACCTGAAACTGCGCAAGATCATGCAGTTCGAATTGAAACAGATCCAGGAGCAGGTGGGCATCACCTTTGTGTATGTCACACATGACCAGGAGGAGGCGCTGACCATGTCAGACGCCATCGCCGTCATGAAAGATGGCGTGGTCCAGCAACTGGGCGACCCGTTCACCCTCTACAAAGAGCCAGCCAATCGCTTCGTGGCGGATTTTATTGGCGAGTGTAATTTCATCAGTGGCACGGTGCACTCCCTGGGACAGGATGTGATCGAGCTCAACATTGGCGGCGAAGTGGTCTCTGTGCGGGCCGCTGCCGAGCAGCCCCAACCCGGTGACCAGGTCACCTTTGCCCTTCGCCCTGAAAAGATCGCCCTATCTGCCATTGAGGGCACGGGGCTTTCCGGAACGGTTCTGAGCAAGGTGTATATTGGGACCGATACGCGTTATTTGATCAGCCTGCCGCATGGCAATGAAGTTGTCGCCCGCGTTCAGAACAGCTATCAAAGTGAGCAGCACGAGTTTGCCAAAGGTGACCGTGTCATAGTGAAATGGTTGCCCCACGATGCCCACGTGCTGAAAGCATAACAGATGCAGGCTTTTTGGCTGTCGCCGTAGTAGCCGCACCGGCGGGAGTGTACACAATCAGACAAAATTATTCTTCGGTTGACCTCTGTATTGAAATTTGGCGAATGTTCCTTGAAAATGGCCTACACTTTAAGTCGATACCCCACACCTGCCTCGGTGTGAATATAACTGGGGCGTGACGGGTCTGGCTCGATCTTTCCTCGCAGATTGCTGATGTTCACCCGCAGAATGTGCATGTCGTCGTAGCCATCACCCCAAACTTGTTTGAGCAGCTGACGATGTGTGATGACCTTGCCTGCGTGCGTGACCAAAGCTTTCAAGAGATCATACTCAGTGGGGGTAAGTTGGATCTCCTTATCGTTGACAAAAACCAAGCGGCGTGCAAAATCCACGCTCAGGCCGTTGGATTCAAACACCGGTTCATTCACCGCCGACAATTGTTTGCGCAATGCGACTCTCATCCGCGCCAGAAGCTCGCCCGTGCCAAACGGCTTGGTGAGGTAATCATCCGCGCCTGCATCCAACGCGGCAATCTTATCCTGCTCCGCTTCGCGAACGGACAAGATAATGATCGGCGTCTGACTCCACTCGCGCAGGCGGCGCGTCACTTCGATGCCGTCGATGTCGGGCAAGCCCAGGTCAAGGATGATGATGTCGGGGCGGTGACTGAGCACCGCTTGAAGCGCTTCCTCTCCCGAAGCAGACTCGTACACAGTAAGCCCTTGCGCACTCAATGCCGCGCGCAGATAACGCCGAATAGGCGCTTCGTCATCCACGACCAGTACGCGTTGATTGCCGAGTGTCATGTTCCCAATGGTAATTCAACTTCAAGGATTGTGCCGCCGCCTTCGCGGTTCTTAGCATGGATCTCGCCGCCATGTGCTTCGACGATGCCTTTGCTGATGGAGAGTCCCAGCCCGGTGCCGCTGACACTCTCAGGGCGCTGGACTCGGTAGAACTTGTCGAAGACGCGGGAAAGGTCCTCGGAGGGAATCCCCACCCCACGGTCCAGAATTTGGAGGCGGGTTTTTGAGTCATCCAATGAAGCGGTCACTTCGATCAACGAATCCTGTGGCGAATATTTGATGGCGTTCTCCAAAAGATTGACAATGACCTGCGCCATGAGCGTGAAGTCCATGGGCACGAGCGGGTAGTTTGCGGGTACATTCACTTTAATGCGGTTCTTTTCAGTACGTTTCCCCAATTGCTCGATGGCTGTGCCGACCAGGTCCTGCACATCGCCAGGCTCGAGCCGCAGCTTGATCGTGCCACTTTCGATACGGGTCATGTTCAAGAGATTTCCTACAAGACGATTGAGTCGATCTGCTTCGCCGCGCGCGTTTTCGATCAATGCCGCGCGCGTGGAGTCGTCGATCTCAACATCTTTTTCGTCGAGCGCAGAAAGCGCACCTGTGATGGCAACCAGGGGTGTGCGCAGATCATGTGAGATGGAATTGAGCAGGGCGTTCTGCAATTTCTCGGCGGATTGCAGCAGGACCATCTGCCGGGTTTGTTCTTCGAGCTGTGCGCGTTCGATGGCTTGTGCGCCCTGATTGGCAAAGGCTTCCATTAGCCTGCGCTGCGCGGGGGTGAGATCTGAATTGGTTGTGGTGGGCTTGCCAACACCAAGCACGCCCACCACACGTTTGGATGTTTTGAGCGGCAGGTACCGCAACTGTGCCGCGGGCAATGTGTTGGTGTGCCGACCCGCAGGCTCAGCATGACGATAGACCCAATCTGCCACCGCTCGTTCTTCTTCGTTCAAGGTCATTTCTTTGCTGAGCACACGCGAGAAGAGATGATTGCCGTCTGGCAGTAACACCGCAATATTGCGGCTGAAGGTCTGCTCCATATGTTTTTGCAGGACGGACAAAATGGTTTCGATATCGGCGGCGGATGCAAGGTCGCGGCTAAGATCATACAACTCAGCCGTCTCCGCCTCACGCTGACGCGCCGCCTCTGCCTGCTCGCTCGCCCGCGCTGCCAACTGGCTGATGACCAGCCCCACCAAAAACAAACCGATGAATGTCAGAATATATTGTGTGTCAGAGACGGCAAAAGTGTAATACGGGAGGACAAACAAAAAGTCAAATGCCAGAACACCCAGAATGGATGCCAGGATGGCGGGTCCGCGTCCAAGATAAATGGCGGCGATAACTACCGCCAGCAAATACACCATGACCAGATTGGTCGGTTCGATATTTTCAACCACCAAAAAGCCAATGAAGGTGGCAATGGCAACAAGCAGTAGACTCCAGAGATAGCGGGAAATGGGGCTGTGCAATTTCAGTGGAGATTCATCCGCAGGGAAGGATGGCTTGTCGGCACTGGTTACTACATAAACATCAATATCCCCGCTTTTGTGGATTAATTTATCCACCAGCGAGCCGCGAAT
>CAZJMZ010000191.1:0-5927 GCA_964547115.1 uncultured Anaerolinea sp.
TTTCAAAACGGTCATACGAATGCGGCAGAGTGGCGTTGCCATGTTCCCATGGCGCACCATCGATCCAACGTGCAGGCGGATTCGGTTCGTAGCCACCGATCACAAGTCCGCCATGTTCTTCACGCATATATACGAGATTATCAGGGTCGCGCAAGCATGGCGTATTTTTCGGAAACTCATGTCCGGGCACAGCCTTGAGCGTGATGTGTTGATGATCAACTGGAGTCGTCGGCAATTGCACGCCGACCATTGATGTAAGGCGCGGTGCCCACATGCCTGCGGCATTCACCACGATATTCGTTTTGATGATGCCTTTGTCTGTGATCACCGCTTCGATCTCACCCTTGGGCGAAAGTTCAAACCCGGTCACACGGGTATGGGTGTTGACTTCCACGCCCAATTCTTTGACAATGCGCGCCATCGAAGTTGTGGCATCGTATGGGACGAGATGTCCATCACGCGGCAGGTAGATGGCGCCATACAAATCTTTATCGGTGATCTGCGGCATGATCTTGACGGCTTCACTCGGGGAGATGATCTCCACCTCCATGCCGATGGCTTTCGCCCGACTCACGCTTCGCTCCAACTCTTTGAGCTGCTCCCGGCTCGACGCAACTCTCAAACTCCCGACATGGCTGAACAACCCAAGCTCGCTCCACATTTCGATGGAGTATTTGCGGAACGACATCATGGTCTTGGACGTGGCGAATTGTGTAACCACCCCCGCAGCATGAGCAGACTCGCCGCTGGCAATATCTCCTTTTTCGAGCAGGACGATATCGCGCTTGCCCATTTTGTGTAAGTGGTAGGCAACACTGGTTCCATACACCCCGCCCCCGATAACGACGATTTCTGCGTGACTTTTCATTCTTCACCTTATCAATTCAACCTGGTGGTTCCAAAATAATTTTTGTATCGAGAATTTTTCTATCTGGTGGCGGTTTCGACTGCTTGCACTCAACCACCGGTAATGATTCTAACTCTGCACTTCCTTCAACCACCCCTCAAACTCCACCGAATCCATCTTCTCCACTGCCCTGCCCCAGCGTTCGAGCGCCCAGCCCCAGAAGTCGAAATCAATGGTGGAGATCTTCGCCTGGATCGCCGCCCATAACCCCCAGCCGACATCGGACATGATCATGTTGAGTTTCATACGGGCGATCATATTTGGTTTGACTTCACCAAAATATGCGGCACACACTTCCTCGATTTGAGTGTCGTTAAATTGCATTTCCTGGCAGGTGTTGCCAAGCTCGAAGGTGGGGTCGTTGTTGCCGCTGTATTCGTAGTCTATGAGCCAGAGTTGTTTGCCATCGTCGATGTAGTTTTCAGCGAGCAGGTCGTTGTTACAAGGGACAGTCGCCAATGGTTTGATGTTCATCGCTTGCTCGATGCGGTTGATTGTGGGCACGCGGCCCAAATAACCGTCGGGGGTCGGGATCGAGCGGTCGCGGCACAGGCTGAGATAGTATTCTGTGAGGCGGAACATGTTGAAGTCCAGCAGGAAGCGTGGACCGGCGTGGAGACGTTTGACGGCCTGGGCCATGCGTGCGGGTTGTCCCGGCTCGTTGAGGGAGTCCTTCGACATGGTCTTACCGATCAGGAATTCCATGACCATCACATTGTATTCGGGTAAGTGATAAAAAACGCGTGGCGCAACCCCGGCCTCAGAGGCGGCTTTGGTATTGTGATATTCGTTACTGCGATCGATGGCGAGCAGGTCGGTGCTGGCTCCCGGCACGCGGACGAAGTATGGCACACCATCCACTTCGACCTTGAAGTTGGAGTTGGTGAGCCCGCCCGAAAGCGGGGCAATGGAAATCTTTTTACCCTGCCATTCAGGGATTTTTTGGGCTACTTCTTCAATGATAGACATACAGCCTCATATATAAAAGATACGGAAACAAACACACGCAGTGCGCGGATGCTTGTTTCCGTATCTAATTGTGTATTTCAACCCGCGGAGGAACCAAGCACCAGCACCGCTTCTTTGGAGCACATGACCTTTTCTTTGGCCCCAACGGCAGGGAGCTCAAGGAAGGGGTTGTTGAAGGTATCCATGTTGAACTTCACCCCGCCGATCGACACTTGAATGCGGACCACCGAACCCAGGAAGGTGATGTTTTCGATAACGCAATCCACGACATTATCCTTGTGGGGTTCGGCTGCGAAGCTGAAACGTTCGGGGCGAATGGAGATCTTGACCTTGTCACCCTTGTGGCGGCTGTGCATATCCGGGTCGGCGGTTTTGAATTGCACACCGTTCATGCTGATGAGGCCGTTGGCTGGGTCCAGCACTTCGGCATCAGCATTGTTGAGCGAGCCCACAAAGTTCGCCACGAACTGCGTCTTGGGGAAATTATAGATCTCAAACGGCGTGCCAACCTGTTCCATGTTGCCAGTGTTCATCACAACGATGCGATCTGAAATAGACAACGCCTCTTCCTGATCATGGGTAACGAAAATGGCGGTGATCCCCAGTCGCTTCTGAATGGCTCGAATCTCCTGACGCAACGAAACCCGGATCTTGGCATCGAGGGCTGAAAGCGGTTCATCCAGCAGCAGTACATCAGGATGAATGGCGAGGGCGCGCGCCAGAGAGACACGTTGCTGTTGACCGCCAGAAAGTTGATAGGGATACTTGCTGGCATGCTTTTCCAGACCAATCAAGCTAACCATTTCGTCAACCCGCGCCTTGACGTCTGCAGCAGTCATCTTACGGATGCGCAAGCCAAAGCCGATATTCTGCGCAACGGTCATGTTCGGGAACAGCGCATAGGATTGAAAGATCATGCCGACATTGCGCTGATTGGGAGCATTCTCGGTAATATCCTTGCCGTCCAGCAGGATCTTGCCGGAGGTGGGTATTTCGAAGCCAGCCACCATACGCAAGGTGGTCGTCTTACCGCACCCGGAGGGTCCAAGGAAGGAGACAAACTCGCCCTTCTCGATATCCAGGTTGAAATCATCTACAACCACCGTATCGCCAAACTGCTTGGTGATCTTGGAAAGGGAAAGATAAGCCATTGATGTATTCTCCGCTGAACTTCGATTAATGTGAACCGGCAGCTTGTCCCTGCCCGCCAGTGACCAGTTGAATCAAACCCATGGCGAACCAGGTCATGAGAAAGGTCACGAACGAGAGCGCTGCAGGCTCATAAGCCCGATGCTGACCGATCAGGAATAAGTAAGGGCCGAAGGCATCCACGCCCAAAAAGGAGGCAAGCGTTACTTCACCGACCACAATTGCGAAGGTCAACAAAGCGCCGCTCAATAAAGCGGAACGGATGTTGGGCAGGATAACCTGGGTGACGATGGTGAACCAGCCAGCACCCAGGCTTTGGGCGGCTTCGGTGAGGGTGCGAATGTCGACCGTACGCATGCCGGTATCAACGGAACGATACATATACGGCATGGCCAACACCATATAACCGGCCGTGATCAAGGCGTAGGTCCCCGCTTTGGAGGTGGTCAGGGGCTTGAGCAATTCGATGCCCGTGAAAGGGATATCGATAGGAGCACTGTAAATGCGGATCAAGCCAAACACCAGGATGATGGCTGGGATCACAAATGGCAATAAAGTGATGAACTCCGTGATGCGACGAGCCTGCGGCAGGCGCAGGCGAATCCAATAAGCGGTGGGGACGATCAAAATAATACTGGCAATGATCGTGGCCAGCGCCAGACCATTGGACAGCAGGAAGGTCTCCCAAAAATCATTATCGGCAAAGGCACTTTCATAGGCCTTGAAACCAATGACATCCCGCTCCATACGCAATGAATGTCGCAGCGTGGCATAGAGCGGCACCAAGAAGTAGATCGCACCCAGGATGAACCAGAACCAGCTCCAGAAACTGAAACGCCGATCGCGGGTCTTCGAAAGGATGGCCCGCCATACAAAGAACTTTTCAAGGTTATCGATCATCGCAGCCACCTTTCAGAGATCTTCTGGAGCCAGGAATACCCCGCCAGTGAAACAGCCATGATGATCACCATGCCCATTGCCATGGCATATCCCAAGCCGGGATTATGCAGTACATCGCCACGAATCTGCGCCCCGATCTGGATCGTGACAAGGCCCAACCGCCCCCCCGTCAACGCATAGGCAGTGGCATATGCGCCAAAAGCATTCCCGAACAACAAGATCATCGAGCCTAAAATGGACGGCAACAAAATGGGCAGTGCCACCCGCATCCAGTATTGGAAATTGGAGGCGCCGAGGTTCTCGGCAGCTTCACGCCATTCCCGTTTCAACCCATCCAGCGCCGGAACCATGATCAACACCATTAACGGAAACTGGAAGAACATGTAAATGGCACACAGTCCCCAGAATGTATACAAATCAAAACCGGAGCGGTACAAATCCAACCCCAGACTTTCCTTCAGGAAGAGGGTCATAAATCCGCGGCGCCCCAGGGTGGCGATAAAAGCAAAGGCCAACGGAACACCCGCAAAGTTCGAAGCCACACCCGAAAACGTAATCAACGCCGAACGCAGGGCGGTTGGTAATCCGCCAATCGTGATGGAGTATGCCAGCAAAAATCCAAAGATACCGCCGCCAATGGCCGTAGCGGCACTGATTTGGACGCTTAGTTTATAGGCATTAACAATTGTGGGGTTGGTGAACAGGTCCAAATAATTTTGGAACGTAAACTGGCCTTCCTGATCAAAGAAACTACCCTGCACCAAATACAGGGAGGGAAGGGCAATAAACAAAATGGCGAACAAAAAGAAAGGGGTGACGCCAAACCAATTCTTCCAATTTGACGGTTCCTTGATCGGGTGTGCTGAAAGTGAAGTTTGAGCCATGGGTCCATTCCTCGAACGACCAGCTTGCTATGGGGCGAGACCCTGCCAGTTGGCAGGGTCTCGCTATTACATACTGTGAAAAGGGATTATGGGGCGGCTTGAATGTTCGCGCCGACAGCAGCATCCCAGTTTTCGGTGATGAGCTTCTTGGCGGCATCCAGTTGCGCCACGGTCGGGAAGACCGCACCGGAGACATCCGGCAGCTTGGCCAAAATGTCAGCGGGGATGACACCGCGAGCGCGCATATCGGCTTCGCGGATCGGATGGCAGTAGCCCTTCATCCACAGGGTCTGGCCCTCATCGGAATAGAGGAATTCCATCCACAACTTGGCAGCATTGGGGTGCGGAGCGTAGGCACTGATCGCCTGAACGTACACACCAGCGAAGCGGCCAGTGGCAGGAATGACCACGGCAGTGGCAGGGTTGCCCGCATAGGAGTCAACCGCAGCCAGGGCGTTATAGTCCCAAGTGATGCGGATGGCGGTCTCGCCAGTGGCGACCAAACCATTATTCGCGATCAAAGGCACCAGGTTACCAGCGGAGTTCAACTGCGCGAAGTAATCCAAACCGGGCTGGGCGTTATCGAGCGAACCGCCATTGGCCAGGGAGGAAGCAAACACCGATTGAATGGCCTGGTTGGAGGTGCGAGGATCACCAGAGAGAGCCACCTGACCGTTGTACTTGGGGTCGAGGAGGTCGGCCCAATCAGCGGGGACTTCCGGCTGCACATCGGTATTCACGAGGAACGCCAACACGCCATAATAATCACCGTACCAGTAACCGTCAGCATCTTTGGCATCCGCAGGGATCGAATCCCAGGTGGAGACCTTGTAAGGTTGAATCAAACCTTCAGCCTTGGCAGAGGTGCCGAATGCAAAGCCGACATCGATGACATCAGGAGCCTGCGGGCCGGGGTTGTCTTTGTTGGCCTTGATGGCTTCGATCTCATCACCCGAACCTGCATCCGGGTTCAGTTCATTCACGGTCAGACCGTATTTGGATTTGAAGGTTTCGATCACTTCGCCGTAATTACACCAGTCATGCGGCAACGCAATGACGGTCAATTCGCCTTCGGCCTGAGCAGCAGCCACGAGGTCAGCCATGGGGTCGGCAGGGGC
>CAZJMZ010000192.1:0-5908 GCA_964547115.1 uncultured Anaerolinea sp.
CGGCGGCGGTCCACATGAGCGTGGAGAGGGCTTTGCCTGCCAGCGCGTCGTCGATAAAGAGGCGCATGATCTGCGGGGCAAGGATGCGTAAGCCAATGCTGCCGAACAGCAGAACAGCAAGCAGGATGAACCGTCCGCGTTGGGGGCGGATGTGGTCGGCAAGCAGGTTCCAGTAGGATTTGAATGAGAGGTTCATGGTTGATTCCGGTTTGTCCACGAAGGGGTACGAATAAAAAACACGGCGCGGGTGCGCCGTGTTTTGGAGAGACACAGGAAATCGAGCCGTGGTTAAACGGTCAACAGGTTTGTCCTGAGTGTGTCGAAAGGCGCACTTCGGTGAAGTAAAGTATGCGGTTGGTCTTTTGGCGTAGCAGATGCAAAGACATTTGAAGTGCTTTCCTTTCTGTAGAGTATCGTGCTTGCAGTTTACATGAGGTTGGAGGATGTTGTCAAGGATTCAGTGGGAATTTTTTTCATCGAAGCAAGGGGAAACCCTGATGGCCGGGGTCGCTCGTCGAATTGATAATCGGCGCGGTTTGCAAAAGACCATTTGGCCTGCAGTTTCAACGCCGATTTGCATCTTGCTCTCTGACTGAAGGACACTACCTTGATGACACCTTTTTTGCGTCGCTTGATTTTCTACAGCTTTTCATTTCTGATGGTGGTTTATCTGACCGTTGCCAACAACGTTTTGGGTTATTGGCTGTTGGCCAATTTGCTGGGATGGCTGTTGTTCAGAATTCAGATTAAGTTGTTTCGTTATTTTCTCTCCAAAAGGACAATGGATAGAGAGGCTGGCGTATATCGTGACGGCCCGCTTGCATACGATTGATGCCGGTCCTGTAAGGTCTTTCTCCATTTGTAAGATCGTGTTTGCCATGCGCCAACTGGGCAAGGGTTATCGCGGATATTAAGCCCCTCATTGCAGCCTGAATTCCATATCGGGACTACAATTGAACCCACTGGAGGCTGCATGAAACCAACTGGTTTACGGATGCGCTATTGGCGCATTGTGTTCTTTTTTGCGCGGGTCACCGCCAGCATTGTTTTTTGGGATGTTTTTCTGAGCCGCATCGGGCTACGTTCGCTGGCAAAAAATACCCGTCCGCGGCGCTTGCGGGGGATTGCAGTGCGGTTTCGGGCGCTGGCGATCCGCCTGGGCGGGGTGATGATCAAGGTGGGCCAGTTCCTTTCGGCGCGGCTGGATGTGCTGCCGCCTGAGATCACGGATGAACTTTCTGGCTTGCAGGATGAAGTGCCGCCTGTGGACTATGAGCCCATCCGCCTCCAGACCGAACTTGAGCTTGGTTCTGCCATCGAAAAAGTTTTTCTGACCTTTGAGCAAGAACCCGTCGCCGCGGCCTCGTTGGGACAGGTTCACCGTGCGAGGTTGCTTCCCAACGAAGCCGAAGCGCTGGGCTTTGAAAACGTCGTCGTCAAGATCCTGCGCCCGAACATCGAGCAGATCGTGGATGTGGACATGTCTGCGATCCGGGTGGTGGGTGGCTGGCTCAAACGCTACAAACCCGTCAGTGACCGGGCGGATGTCCCTGCGATTGTGGAGGAATTCGCCGCCGTCCTGAACGCCGAGCTGGATTATTTGTCAGAGGGGAAAAATGCCGAACGGTTTGCGGGCAACTTCAAGGACGATGGAGGCGTGCACGTCCCGCGTGTGGTCTGGATGCGTACCAGCCGGCGTGTGTTGACGCTGGAAGATGTCACTGCCATCAAGATCACGGATTATGAAGCCATCACCGCGGCGGGCATCCGGCGTGAGGAGGTGGCTGAACGCTTGCTGGCGACCTACTTGAAGCAGATCTTTGAAGATGGTTTTTTCCATGCCGACCCGCATCCTGGCAATCTGTTCGTACTACCATTGGATGAAAAAGACACAGATGGTTTCACCAAATTTCGCCTGACCTTCATTGACTTTGGCATGGTGGGACGCATGCCCGATAAACTGGTGGAAGGCCTGCGTGAAGTGGTCATCGCGGTTGGACTGCAGGATGCGCCGCGCTTGATCCAGGCATATAAGACTTTGGGGGTGTTGCTGCCGGGCGCCAATCTAAAATTATTGGAGGAGGCCAGCGCCCAGGTCTTTGACCGTTTCTGGGGCATGAGCATGAGCGAACTGCGCAGTATTCGCCATGACGAGATGATGCATTTTGGCTTGCAGTTCCGCGAGTTGTTGCTTTCCATGCCGTTTCAGATCCCGGAGAATTTGTTGTTGTTGGGGCGCACGATCGGCATCTTGTCTGGCATGTGTACGGGCTTGAACGCGGAATTTAACCTGTGGGCACAGATCGGCCCCTATGCCAGACGATTGGCAGAGGGCGAAGGTGGCTCAACGTTTGACACCTTCATCAACGAAGCAGGGGAATTCTTCAAGACGCTGATCGCCATTCCCGGGAGGGCAGAGCGGGTTTTGGGGCGTATCGAACGCGGACAGTTGAACGTGGAAGCGCCACTGGTCAATTTGCAGATCAGCTATCTGGAAAGGTCGGTCAACCGGCTGACGGGTGGCATTGTGTTTCTGGGCTTGTTGCTGGCAGGGGCCATTCTGTACGACACGCATAGCCTGCTTGGGCAGGGGTTGTTCGGCGGGGCGGGGGTGGCCCTGTTCTACACCCTGTTCCTTGTGCGTGGAAAACGCCCGTTTCGGTAGAAAAAGAACTCCCAGCCCCAAGGCTGGGAGTTCTTTTTTATGAAGATTTTTCTTCTGTTTTTTGGATGGCGGCATCGATCAAACTGCGGACCGCCAGTAACATTTCCTTGCGGGCGGCGCGGCGATGTTCACGGTAGCCGGGCGGGAGCATCGCTTCGATGCTTTTCTTCATCTCCTGCCGGGCGGCTTTCATGTGTTCCAGCGCTTCAGGCGGCAGGTGGTCCTTCATGGTTTTGCGTTTTTCTTCGCTCATAGAGAACTCCTTGGTCTGATTTGATTATAGCACCGGAGACACGCCTGTCACCGGATGGGGCTCTCAGCCTTTTTTCTCGATCTTGGCCCAGGTATCCTTCAAGTTCACGGTCAGGTTGAATACCGGCTTCTCGGCCGTGGACTCTTTGTCCACGCAGAAGTAGCCA
The DNA here is from genome assembly GCA_964547115.1 of uncultured Anaerolinea sp. GTDB lineage: Bacteria > Chloroflexota > Anaerolineae > Anaerolineales > Villigracilaceae > Defluviilinea. The sequence goes on from CAZJMZ010000192.1 coordinate 3,085, forward strand.
AGCCGTTCGAACTGATAGCGTGAGCCGATCTCAGGCGTGGCCAGGGAGGGTTCAACATACCCTTTGAGAACTTCCAGCGAATTGGGGTTGAGGCAGGCCAGGAAGCCTTCATCACCTTCTTCCGGGTTCTCCTTCGAGAAGAGCCGGTCGTACATGCGGACCTCCACTGCCTTGGCGTGCGCGGCCGAAACCCAATGGATCGTGGATTTGACCTTGCGGCCATCGGGCGAGTCGCCGCCTTTGGTGGCGGGGTCATACGTGGCATGGACTTCGACCACTTCGCCTGCATCGTTCTTCACCACATGCGTGCATTTGATGAAATACGCATAGCGCAGGCGCACTTCATTGCCCGGATATAAACGGAAATACTTTGGCGGCGGCGTCTCGCGGAAGTCATCCTGTTCGATGTAGATGACCTTCGAAAACGGGACTTTGCGTGTCCCTGCATTCGGGTCTTCGGGGTTGTTGACCGCCTCCATCTCTTCGACCAGGTCATCGGGATAATTGTCGATCACCACCTTGAGTGGCCGAATCGCTGCCATGCGGCGCAGGGAGGTCTTGTTCAAGTCTTCGCGCACGCAGGCTTCCAGCAGGGCCACGTCGGTGACGCTGTAATTCTTCGCCACACCCACCCGGCGGATGAAATCAAGAATGGCCTCCGGGGTGTATCCACGGCGGCGCATGGCGCGCAAGGTGGGCATGCGCGGGTCGTCCCAGCCGTTGACCACACCTTCCTCCACCAGACGGCGCAGCTTGCGTTTGCTCATCACGGTGTAGTTCATGTTGAGCCGTGAGAATTCGATCTGCCGGGGCTTGAACACTTCCAGTTGATCCAGGAACCATTCGTATAACGGGCGATGGTCCTCGTACTCGAGCGAGCACAATGAATGGGTGATCCCTTCCATTGAGTCGTTCTGGCCGTGCGACCAATCGTACATCGGGTAGATCTTCCACTTGTCGCCGGTGCGGTGATGGTGCTGGTGCATGATGCGGTACATGGCCGGGTCGCGCATGTTGATGTTCGGGTGCGCCATGTCGATCTTGGCCCGCAAGATGCGCGAGCCATCAGGGAACTCACCGTTCTTCATGCGTTCGAGCAGGTCCATGTTCTCTTCCACGTCGCGGTCACGGAACGGCGAATTTTTTCCGGGCTGGGTCAAGGTCCCGCGATTGGCGCTCACCTCTTCGGGAGTCTGATCGTCCACATAGGCTTTGCCAGCCAGCACCAACTTCTGGGCCCACTCGTACAGCAGGTCAAAGTAATCCGAGGCAAACGTCACCTTCACCCATTCGATCCCCAGCCAGCGGGCGTCTTCTTCGATCGCCTCCACGAACTCGGTGTTCTCCTTGGTCGGGTTGGTATCGTCGAAACGCAGGACCAACTCACCGCCGTTCTCTTTGGCGATCAGGTAGTCGATCATGAACGCTTTCACGTGGCCAATGTGGAGGTAACCGTTCGGTTCGGGTGGCAGGCGCGTGCGGACGTAGTTGAAGCGTCCGTTCTTCAAGTCTTCCTTGACGGCTTCGCGGATGAAATCGGTCGGATGGTTCGTTGTCTCTTCTGGATTCATGCTCAATCTCTTCTGTTTTGGATGAAGTGCACGTGTCAAACTCCCATCAGCCTGCCCCTCTTTTCTGGAACTTTTTCCCGGCTGACGAAGTCTTCTTATTATAACAAACGTACTATAATTCTCCTCGGAGGTCATTATGACTGACTCAAACGAAAAACAGGAAAAATTCTTTGGTGCCTACGTGGACCGCGACGTGGTTCTGCGCCTCTCCCGCTGGGCCGATATCACCGCCTGGGTGGTGTTGACGATCTATATCCTGACCTGGGTATTTGCCTTGCTGCTGTTTGCTTCGCAATACTTCAATGGTTTGTTCTTTGCCAAAGGCAACGACTCGTTTCTGGTCACTTTCAGCATGTTTACGCCGTATCTCCAGCAGCCGCTCCCCGGCGTTTTCTACTTCTTTGGCCTGCAAGGCATCTCCAAAGCGCTCCTGATCATGCTGGATATGGAAGATAACACCCGCCGCGCTGCCCGCAAGTGACCGGCTGAACACGCCCTTGCCCGAACTCCAGCGCTATGCTACAATACCGCCCGCTGGTTTTTTGGGGATTGGTGCAACGGCAGCACGTCACGCTCTGGACGTGAAAATTGAGGTTCGAATCCTTGATCCCCAGCAACAAAAAGCTCCCATAGTTGGGAGCTTTTTGTTTATTATGGGGTTGCCTCGGAGCGTTCAAGTTCGGCTTTCAGCAATGCCTGCAGATGCGCCAAGGTTTCTTGATATTCCGGGTTGTTGGCAACACTCTCCATTTGGTACGGGTCCTGGACCAGATCGTATAGTTCCAATTCAGGCTCGGCGGAAGGGGCATTGGCGCCTTCGGTGGTTTCGGCGTATAAGAAATCACTCGTACGGATGGCGACATATTTTCCCCGTGGCGGCCAACCCTCGATCAGCACGCCCTCGCGCCAGTTCGGTGCGTTGTCTTGCAGCAGGCTGACCAACGAGTACCCGTCCATTTGCTGTGGGATGGGCAGCCCAGCCAGTTCGTACAAGGTGGGGGCAATGTCGAGGTTGGCGACGATGCGCGATTCGAGACGAGGTTCTGCGATCAATGGCGGATAGCGCACCGCAAACGGCACGCGGATCGATTCTTCATAGACCGTGTTCTTGGCGATCAGTCGGTGCTCGCCCCAATGCCGGCCGTTATCCGAGAGGAAGATGATGACCGTCTTATCCAACTCTCCAGTGTCGCGCAGAGTGTCGAGCACTTTTGCGATGTCGCGATCCAGCGAATACAAAGTTAAGATCTGGC
>CAZJMZ010000193.1:0-3725 GCA_964547115.1 uncultured Anaerolinea sp.
CTTTCTGACTCACTCCATGCCGCTCTCACCTCCCTCGGCGTGGAGTCTTGTTATGCCTTCGGGCATCACTCGGGTTCAGCCATTGCTGTGCAAATGGCGCACGATCATCCAAACTTTATCAAGAAGATGGTGCTCTCCGGGCCGCCCCTCCTGAGCGAAGCACAGATCAACGGGCTCAAAGCCGGGCTCAAGCCTTTCGCTATTGCTGAAGATGGTTCGCACCTCACTCAGGTCTGGGAGCGGATTCGTAAACGCGATGTGTCGCTTCCGCTGGAAACAGTACATCGCGAAGTACTGCTCACCCAGTCTGCGCGGGGGGCGGCATCAGCGGCGTACCAGGCCGTTTTTGAGCAGCCGTTCCAGGTCCAGTTGGAGGCGCTTGAAATTCCCATCCTGGTAATGGCCGGGGAACATGACACGCTCAAAGCCAGCCTTGAACCGGCGTATCAGGTGTTACGAAATGGCAGGATGCGGGTTATGGCAGGGGAAGGTCCGTATATTTGCGACCAGAATCCGCAAGCCGTTGCGGATGTGCTCAAGGAATTTATTTTGTAGCGTCATCCGAATGATGGTGAAGAGTTTGCGCGCCGTCGTGGAAATTCTTCACTTTGCTCAGAATGACATCGTGGAGTCATAATGCAACCCAAAGCCGACCGTCAACAGATCGAGATCAACCGCAAGTTACGCATGCAACTGGTGGACCGGTTGGTGGGCTGGTTCACGGTGGTTTGCTATTTCTTTCCCAAACTCGGCGGATTGACCAACGCCCGCGGGTTGACCAACTTCAACGAAGCTTACTTCCCGACCTTTAGTAACCTGTTTTGGATCATGATCTTCATGCACTCGATCGCAGCCATGTACCTGTATGGCATCCCCAAATACAAGGGCAATCTGCGCATTGTCAACATGTATCTGGGGCTGGCGATGCTGGCCGTTATCTTTGTGGACCGTTCGATCTCGCGTTTCCCGGCTGTGGAGCAGGTGACCGCCGCCTTGATGATGATCCCGGCCGTGTTCCATTCTTTGATCGGCGTTCGCTTGTTCCTGCAGCGTTTGTTCCGCAGGCAATGGGATGCGCCCATTCCGTTTTACACCGGCGGGAACGTTTCCCGCGATGTGTAGGGTTCTCGCCTTATTCAGAGGCTTAACCATCAATCACCCAAAGGAGAGAGAAAGATGAGCAAACAGAATTTGGCACGTTGGAATCGCTGGCTGGGCTGGGCATTCGTGGTGGTGACGCTGGTCTCCGTACTCACTGCATATCCTCGCGGGAATCCCCTGGTGGCGCTTGACCCCAAAGGCGCGCTATACCAGACCTTGAATTTTGCGTTGATCCCCTTATTGGCACTAGTGCACTTTGGTTTGACAGTTTACCTGTTCGGCTTTCCGCGCGGCGGTGGCGCGAAGGTGTGGCATGTGTATATCGGCTACATCACCTTTTTGGTCATGTTCGGCAGCCAGTCGTTGATCGGACCGGATGGCCCCATTCAACCGTGGTTCGATTATGGCAATATCCTGATGTACATTCTCATCATCATCCATGTGTATATGGGCTTCCAGAATTGGAGCGCCCGGCGGGCTGGTAAAGGCGATAATATGGCCGCCATTCAACGCGGGGCGAAGTAAGGTTTCGCTGTGTGATTTTCGAACGATAAATTGACCGCCGACCGAAGACCGCGGTCATCCGTCGGCGGTCTTCGGTCTTTTTAGGAGCAGTATGCAAAGCGTTATTTTTCTGATCGTGGGCGCCATTCAATTGGGTATCGCCATTTACGGGACGCGTGAAGTGCGCCGGTTTTTCAATTGGTATGCGTTGTTGGTCCTGATCGTGGTTTATGGGCTGGCATATGATAACTTTGTCATCGGCTTGGGGGCCACCCTGGGTGAAGGTGCTCTGCTCAAGATGCTCAATGCGCCGCGCTATTGGGTGCATGCCCTGTTCACCCCGGCGATGATCATTGCCGCCTTTGGCGCCCTGCGCATGACCGGTTCCAAATTCGGGCAGAGCAAAGTGGCTCACGCCGTTATCTGTGTTGTTGCCACGGCTTTGATCGTCCTTGGCAGTTATATCGACATCGTCAAACTGAATCTGGTCTTCGAAGTGGATGGCGGTGTTTCCAAGTACGCCAATGACTTCGTCCTGATGCCTGGGCCGCCCATCCCGGCGGTGGTGACCATCCTCTTTGCGCTGGTCTTTGGCGTAATGCTGTGGCGCAACCTCAAATGGCCGTGGCTGTTCGTGGGCTCTCTGCTGATGTTCGTTGCCGCGCCGATGGCCAGTATCCCCATTTTCCAAAACATCGGTGAGATCGCGTTTGCCGCCGGGTTGGTAACGACCCAGATCCGTGCAGGTAGAGGCCAATAACCGCTGACCGTTGAGCGAAGACCGCAGGCGGTCTTGGCTCAGAAACATAAGACCTGGAACCTGACACTCTATGGAATACACCCTTTCCCTCGCGCTCGTTGATTTTCTGCCGGTGGCTTTTACGGCCCTCGGCCTGCTCTATATCATCCGTATGGTCGGGCATATCAATACCGTGCAAGGTCGCGTCGCTGCGGTGGGGGCATTCCTCACTGTAGGCGGTGGTTTCTGCAAGGCCGTTTGGAAGACGCTGATGGCCACCTCCGGCGGGACGATCGATATTCGCTGGATGGACGATGGTCTCTTTGCCTGGATGGCCCCCGGCTACACCCTGCTGGCGTGGAGCGTCTGGCAGACCGTGCGCTCGGTGCAGGGCAAAAAGACCTTTCACCCGTGGTTGGTGCCGTTCATCATCTTTGAGTCTTTCTTTGCCATTGCCACGTACCTGTATTTTGCCAACCCGGGTCCGGCCTGGGAACGGGTGATGCTTTCTCTCATGGTGCTGGCCACCGTGGTCACCGGCATTTTGCTGATCGCCTTTGGCTTTCGTCAGAAATTGCCTTTGGCAGGTTGGCTGTTCGTGGTCAACCTGGTGGGCATCTTCCTGTTGAACGGGCTCGCCCGCATCGACCACCAGACCATTCCCTTGCAATGGACGGAACAGACGATCAACGCGGTCTCATGGTTGTGTTTCGCAGTTGCAGCGCGGAAGGTATATGAGAATACTCGGGCAAATTTTGGCGTAAAGTAATCAAACAGAGGGCCGCAGACGAACGACCGCGCTGATTACTTGCTGTCACCGGTCGACGGGCTGCGGTCCTTTATCATTCTTCTTCCATTATTACAGGTCACCATGCTCACCAACTTCTGGTATGGAATCGAATTCAGCAAAGAAATAACCTCCAGGCCAAAGCAAATATTATTATTGAATCAAAAGCTGGTTGCCTGGCGCAAAGCGGATGGTTCGCCTGTGTTGATGCAGGATGCCTGTCCGCGGTGTGGCGCGTCGTTGACGCTGGGCAACGTGGTGAACGATGCCATCGTCTGCGTGAAGGATGGCGTCAGCGTGGGAGCAGATGGAGTGTCCGCGAATCAGCCGTCCCTGTATGTGGATGCGTACCCGTGCGAAGATCGTTATGGCTGGCTATGGGGTTTCATGGGCGATGTCTCCGAGTCTGAGCGCGTCCCCATCCCCGAGCTTCCGTATCTGCACGACCATCAGACCTACAAACACATCTACGGAAATTTTCAATGGAACGCTTTTTATGCGCGTGTGCTGGAGAATGGTGTGGATGCGGCACATACGCCGTTCGTGCATGGCGGCGCATTCGGCAACCCCGATGAACCCGAGATCGAAGATTAC
>CAZJMZ010000193.1:3825-5907 GCA_964547115.1 uncultured Anaerolinea sp.
AAATACATTGCCTTGCGCACGTTCTTCAAGGATAACTGGGCTGACCGTGATGCCCACAAACGCGTATTGAATATTTTTGGGCAGGATCAAAAGGTGGTGGAAGCCCAGCGCCCTGAACTGCTGCCCTACGACATCGGCGAAGAACTGCACGTCCGTTCCGATATCATTCAAGTGGAGTTTCGCCGTGCCCGCAAACCGTTCTTCGACCGAGGCTGGGGTTTGTATCCACGTGATGTGTATCTGCCGGATATTAAACAGGAGCCGGTGATTCCTTCACCCGTTAGAAAGCGTGTGACTCAATGACCGACAACCGCATCTTTCAGCTTTATTCACTGCCTCCGTCAGCGGTCTGCGGTCATGATTTATGAACGGCACCTACCACTACTGGATGAACGGGACGCAAACCGACATCACCGAATCGTTTCGCATCACTACAACGCCTGAGTTTGATACCGTTATCGAAGCCTTTCGCCACGCTGAGACCTTTGGGTCGCACATCAAAGTCTCAGCGCACTACACAGATAATCAACTTGCACACTTCGACGTTGAATGGCGCAACACGAACGCCGATGCCGTGAAGTTTGCGAGCGCGCACTATCAATTTGATCGCAATATGATTCACGTCCACCGCAATCTGGATGGGCGTGAATTTCATGAACATCTACCCAGGCCGCAGGTTTTTACGGTTTTACCCTTACTGCGCATCTTTACCGGCAAAGCGATTCGTGCAGTGTGTCAACTCGGCAACGGAGGGCGCATCCCTGTTCTGGTGCCGAATATCAAGAACCCGAGCGACTCTGTTCAACTGCTCGCACTGGAATTAGACTTGCGTTCGGTAACATATCTCGGGGCCGAAACGCTTATTATCAATGAAGTGGAATACCCCGCTGACCTGTTCAACTTTCACGGCGGCAACTACGACCAAACCGCCAAATTCTGGGTTGATGCGCATGACATCTTGTTGAAATACGAATGGCAGCAGGGTGATGTGTTCTGGGAAGTGAAACTTATGCAATACGACCGCTGACCACAGACCGACGACCGAATCCCCTCTCCCCTCGGGAGAGGGCTAGGGTGAGGGCAAAGCCCCGTCTTTCCAACAACCGTCTCCCGTCTTCGGTCAATCTACGCCACCTGACACTTGAAACCCGAAAGGAAATTATGTCCGATTTGCAATCCAACTACAAAGGCGTCTTCGATGGGCGCATCGGCTTTGGCAAACGCCCCGCCCTGCTCATCGTGGACTTCATCAACGCCTACATCACCGAAGGCGCTCCGCTCTACGCGCCAGATGTTGTCACGGCTGTGAATGAGACCGTTGGCATGCTCGCGCTCGCCCGTGAGAAAAATATCCCTGTGTTATATACCAGGGTTCTTTATAACAAGAACTTTCGCGATGGTGGCATCTTCGTGCAAAAAGTGCCTGTGCTCAAAACCATGCTCGAAGGCGAACCGCTGGCTGAGATCGTCCCGCAACTGCCGCCGGTCGACTCGGACATTATCATCGTCAAGCAATATGCCTCGGCCTTTTTCGGCACTCCGCTGGCCGCGACGTTGACCAGCCTCGGGGTGGATACCATTCTGTTGACCGGTTGCTCAACCTCCGGCTGCGTTCGAGCGTCGGCTGTCGATGGGATGCAATACGGCTTTCGCGTCATCGTCCCGCGCGAATGCGTCGGCGATCGGCACCCCGGTCCACACGAAGCGAATCTGTTCGACATCAACTCCAAGTATGGTGATGTCGTGTCGAAGAATGAAGTGATGGAATATTTGAATAATCTATAGCCAACCTCGGTGGTCGAGTAGGGCTGAGCGTTCTTTGCGAAGCCCGTATCGAGACCACCGCCAAGAAAAGAAAACCTTGTTACAAAAATTATTCTTGTAACTTGGCGGTTTCGACACCTGCACTTGCGTGCTGGTGCAAGTGTACGCCCTCACTGTCGTTCGGGCTACTCAACCACCGAGTATTTTTGAAAAGGAAATTAATCAACAAATGAAAGCCCTTCACGGAATCAGGATCATCGACCTCACCCACATGCTCTCCGGCCCCTACGGCGCCATGATGCTTGCCGACCTCGGCGC
>CAZJMZ010000194.1:0-5790 GCA_964547115.1 uncultured Anaerolinea sp.
TAGCCCTGATTCTTCAGGTTCTCGTACACCGCCAAGGCGGTGTACACATCGGTCCGTCGGTAACTAATGAAGACAGTGTTCTCAATACGCGCCATAAAACTCTTCCGATATTTCAGCGATTATACGTCAAGCAGTCCGATTTGCGGGCTGAAAGTCACCGTCTACATCCTCCCGATTCAACCTCCATTTTCATCGGCGATCCGACTCAACAGCCATTGCCGCACTTGTTGTGTCTCCTCACTGCTCAAGATGAATTGGGCGGTCTGGCATAGCTGAATGGTGTTCTCCACCATTTTCTCACCCAACTGCTGGGGATCCTCGTTTCCTTCGCCAACCAGGCGATACCCAATGAAGTACAACCCGGTCAAAATAAAGTTGACGTGCGAACGCGCCACCGGGGCTCCGCGCTCGATGCACCGGTCACGGACCGTGCGGGAGGTGCGGGTCATCTGGTAACCGCGCTCGTTCACCTCGCGGGCGATCTCACGGAACAACAGCCCGTAATGTTCGGGGAGCAGGTATGGCATATCGGTGAGGCGATGGATCTTCTCGGCCAGCGGCGCCAGTTCGGGGTATTCGAGCGTGAACACATCCTGGGTGGCCGGTTCCACCACCACATCCTCCTGCGCCTGTCCCTGTTCGGGGAGGGCGTGCCGCGCCGGGTCGTACAAATAGCTGGGCCCGTCTGAAGAGATCTCCAGCCCGTCCAATTGCAGTTGCATCAGCAGGCTCTTGAACGTGCCTGCGTTCAGCCAGTTCGATCCGGCCACCTGGTCGGGGAATTTTTGCAGAATGGTCTGCGCCAGTACCCCCAATGCGATCGGCCCCGGCGAACTGTGGACCAGGTCCTGCACCAGGTTCTTGATATTCGTCCGCAGGTCGGAAGGCGAAGCCTGCCCGGCCTTGCTGCGCGCGTTGCCGCCATACAGCCAATCGGCATAGATGCGCCGCGCCACGAACCACGCATCGTCATTCTCCACGATCACCAGGTCGCTGCGTTTCTCCACCACCGCCTCGGTGAGATTTTTCAACGAACGAAAGCCCAGCCAGTGATTGCCCTGTTTGAACTCGGAGAAACGTTTATAAATGGCGGGCAGGTCGTTCGCGGGCAGGCCGGTCGGCTGGGGCGCCGCTTCGAACAACCGGTCAGCCATGCTCTTGAGCAGGGCTGCGTCAGCCCGCGTTTCGGTCTGCGGGATCTCGGTCAGACGCTCGTCCTGATACTTCACCTCCAGCGCACTCTCGATGAAGGCGTTGACATTGATCATGTAATCAGAAGCGGAACGGTAGGCCGTGGATGCATAACCCACCGAGAGCACCGCGCTGTAGCGCGCATAACGCCGTAGTTTCAGCAACAACGGCGTGAAATCGGCATCGCCCGAAAGGATGATGAACTCGTGAAAATACGTCCCGTTGCCCAACGCTTCGAGCATATCCATCACCATGTGGATATCGGTGCTGGTCTTGCCCCGGGCGGTAAGCGGCGGACAATCGATCACCTCGCAGGCCGAATTGATGAAATTGAGGCGGTGTTTCGAAAACGCGTTGGGGTTCAGGTAACAGCGTCGTAACAGGATCCGCCGGTTCGTAAAGTTGGTCCCCGGGTAATCCAGCGGCAACTGTCGTTCGAGCCAGTTCAGCCAGCGGTCGGGCGTAGTGGCGAACTTCTCAGCCGCGGCCTTATCCTGGTCCTCCAGCGTGATGAAAATATTGTCGAAATCAATGAACAAAGCCGAATTCATTTGTGTGGGATTCTTTGCTGCATCCATAGTCCACTCCTGCCTGTCATAAGATCCGTACCAGCCCGGACAGGCTGACGGAATTCTAACCCGGTTTTCAACACCGGCTACATTTCAAAACCGCGACAAGCCCGCCTCCATCCACCCACAACCTGCCCTGCCTCACCAGTCTGATACACCCCTTAACAAACCGTCCCGAAGGTTGCCGTGAGAACTTGGTTGAGCTCTCAAACCTTCGGGACGATCATTTGATCATTTGACCTACACCCGATCCTTATACAACGCCGTGAGTGCTGCGCCGATGGCTTGTGAGAGGTCTCCCAACGCCGCCGGGACGATGGTGACGGCGTCCTTTTGGTAGGGCCAGAGATATGCCCGGGCGTTCTCGCGCACGATGTTCAGGTACCGTTCACGGAAGGCGGTGGAGGTCGCTTCGGGGTCCATCAGGCCGCCGCCGATCACCACATATTTGGGGTCGAGCGGCATGCACAGATTGGCCACATGTAAGCCCATGGCCTTGGCCTGGAAGTCGAATAACTCGGTGGCGAGTGGGTCGCCTTGTTGCGCCAGTCCGCGCAGGGTGAAGGCGCGCTCCTTCATGCTCTTTTCAGATTTCGCCAGCTCATGGTCCGGATACTGTTCCAGTTTTTCAGCCAGCAAATACGGCAGACCAGCCAGGCAGGTGTACAACTCGATGCAGCCCCAGTCGCGTCCACAGCCGCACTTATACGGCTTCGCGCCCAGCAGGTGCAACGGCGCGGGCATGTGCCCGCCTTCCATCCCGGCGAAGGTATCGCCGCTCAAGGCAAAGCCGCGCTGGTCAATATAGGCGCAACCCAACCCAGAGCCCGGTGCCAGCATTAGTACGGTGGCGTTTCCTGAACCACGCACATGCTGGGCCTCCGCCACACCGCCCATGTCACCGTCGTTGCCCACGGTCAATGGGATGGAGCGGCCTGCGCGCTCGGCCAGGGCATTGCTGTACGCGGTATGGACATCGAAGCCGGTGAAACTATCAGGCAGATTGGCGGAATGGTCGAACACGCCGTAGCGTTGAAATGGACCGGGGACCGCCAACCCCACGCCCCCAACCTGCTCCCACGTCAGGGAGTTTTGCCCCAGATAATTATTGATCGCTTCGACCCAACTGCGCACGACGTTCTGCGGCCCAAGCGCCGAATTGGTGGAGGCCTGCAAAAGTTTCGTGGTGACGGTCGAACCGTCACCCCACACGCCGCCCACCTTCGAAGTGGTCGCGCCACCGTCCGTGCCGATGTATACTACTTTGCTCATGGTTGATTTCCCGTTTCTATGGTGTGAAATTTCAACGATCAAAACAGCGACAGTTTACTCCCCTTTTATTAATTCATCCAGCATGGACTCAGGCACCTGCACTGCAATGACTTCGCCGCGCACGGTGATAACGCCGTTGGCCACGATCCATTCTTCGATGACCACCTTGCGGCCCTTGAGCTCTTTCACTTTAGCGCGCACTTCCAATTCGATGCCGAGCGGGGTGGGCTTGAGATAATCCACGTGCAGCGAGGCAGTCAGGGTGCGGGTGTTGGGCTCAGCGTTGGGGTCGGCCGCTTTGGCAGCGCGATACAAGGCCGCCGCCGCAGTGCCCGTGCCGTGACAATCGATCAGCGAGGCCAGTAGCCCGCCGTAGACATAGCCGGGAATGGCGATGTGATACGGCTTGGGTAAAAAGTGGCAGACCGATTCGTCGCCGTCCCAGTAGGATTTGATCTGGTGGCCGTGTTCATTGAGACGGCCGCAGCCGTAGCAATGCGCGAGACTATCGGGGTAGAGGTCCTGAAAGGCGGGTTGTTGATTCATAGAGTTGCTCATGCTCGCTGGGGAGAAAAGGCTAGGGGGTTCCCGTGGCAGTGACCGGCTGAGTCGGAGCCGGGGTGGGCGTCCGGGTGACAGTCGGTGTGCGCGTGATGGTCGGCGTCCGGGTGATAGTGGGTGTGCGCGAGGGAGTCAGAGTGAGGGTGGGAACGACCGTGGGCGCATCGCCCTGCAAGACGAATTGCCCAACGACCTTCCAATCCAGCCCGACGAAGATCTGCACCTGATAATTACCGGGCAGCCATTCGCTGGGCGACGCTTCCCATTCTGCAAAGCCAAAGCCGCCGGTGGTACCGTCCCAGGGGATGGTTTCGTAATGGACCAGGATGCCATCGCGATACCAAAGCGCGGTCCATTGCGCGCCGGGAACCATCTGGTCATAGGTGAAAACAGCGCACAGGTAATCGATGGGATTCTGGAAGACAGTAGCCGCTTCGAAGTTATTGAAGTCTTCGCAGTTGCGAGTGAACTGAAGCGGACTGAAGACCGCGCCCGGGTTGGGTGTCACGTTGCTTTCGAAGAGCGCTTCGATCGCCAGCGGAACGAACGGCGTGGGTGTGATGGTGGGCGTATCGGTGACCGACGGAGTTTCGGTGAGGGTGGGTGAAAGCGTGATGGTCGGAGACAGGGTAATGGTGGGTGAAAGCGTGATAGTCGGAGACAGCGTGATGGTGGGCGAAGGCGGAAAGTAGCGATAGACGGTGGGCTCGCCGTAGAAGAAAAGCAGGATGGCAAACCCGAAGATCAGCACCGACCCCAGGATGGTGAACAGCCCGCCTCTTTCCCGTTGACGCTTGATCCTGTAAAAGGTCATACGTCTGGCTGACAGCCACGCCCGGTACCCCGAGCGGAAGACGATCAGCCCTCCGATAACCGATAGGAAGATGGCGGCGATAACGCCTGCACGAATATCCATGACAAAGATTATAGCAGGGGGCGAAAAAGCATGAAGCCTGAATTCGGAAGGATGGATCTCAGAGGCAAAGACCGCCCCTGGCAGTGGCTAGCGTGGATTGCGCACAACGCGCGGCTGCACCCAGAGCGCGCGGTCGTTGGATGCATCGCCGAGCGATAGTACGGTGAGCACGAACTTCACATCCTGCCCGGCAAGCGGGCTGAGGTCGAGATCGACGGTGAAGGTCTTGCCATCGTATTGTTCGCCGAAGGCCCAGAAATCGCGGACGATGCCATCGGCCAGTTGATAATCCACGCGGAAGAGTACGCCGCAGGCGGTGGCGCCGTTCTGGCAGTTCACGACCGCCTGGAAGCGGTCACCATTCTGCACTTTGATGGAGGGATAGACCGCGCGGATATATCCGTTATTGATGTTTTGCGGCACGGTCACGAGGCTGGGCAGGGATGTGGTGGAGCCATCTTCAAGTTTGGCTGTCGTCGGCTTAAGCACAAAGCCGTTCGCGTCCTTGTCAGTACCGGGGCAGGGCAACGTCCCTGCGCCGTTGAACCACTGTGCCGCACAGGCATTCGCCGCCAGGTCGTAGACGATACCCGTCACGGGCGGGGCTTTGACCTTGATATCGACCCAGAAAGGTTTATTGGCAGTGACCGAGGTGCCAAAGAGCTCGCCCTTTTCGTTGCGGATCAACCAATTGCCGCGATAATCACCATCGAAGAGCGGGGCAATGAAGTTCATGGCAATGTCGATGCTCTGGCCGGGAGCGACCTCGTTCGGCAACGGCATGTTGTTCACGCCGCCCAGCAGATCGCCGCTTGTGAGAACAAGGCGATAGTTCTTGGTCCACGTGCAGGTGCCGGTGTTCTTCAGCCGCCAAACTTTGGTGAACTGCGCCGCAGGCTGGAAGACGGTGTCATCAGGCACGGTCAGATCGCGGACGAATTCGATCCGATCGCAGCCCCGGTTGGCGGTGGGCGTGGGTGATTGGAACGGCGTGCGCGTGGGCGTGGGAGTGCGCGTGGGTGTCAGCGTGGGGGTGAAAGTCAGGGTGGGAGTCAACGTCCGCGTAGGAGTGGGCGTGCGGGAAGGCGTCAACGTGGGAGTGAAGGTCCGTGTGGGCGTGGCGGAGGGCGTAAAGGTCAGCGTGGGTGTACTGGTCGGCGTGCGTGTGGGCGTGAAGGTCTGCGTTGGGCGCGGAGTGGAGGTCAGCGTTTGAGTCGCAGTTGGGCGCGGTGTGCGCGTGGGTGTAATAGTTGCAGTATTGGTTGGCGTGAAGGTAGCCGT
>CAZJMZ010000195.1:0-5781 GCA_964547115.1 uncultured Anaerolinea sp.
GTGGCCACGGCAATGACGATGCCCTTCCGGGCTTTGGCCTGCTGGATCTGCGAGATCATCTTCTCGTGCCAGGGGTCTTTGGGCGCCAGGCATAAGACCGGCATGTGTTCGTCGATCAAAGCGATCGGCCCATGTTTCATCTCGCCTGCCGGGTAGCCTTCGGCATGGATGTAAGAGATCTCCTTGAGTTTCAAGGCGCCCTCATATGCAATAGGCATGTTGATCCCGCGACCCAGATACAGACAATCACGGATATCCTTCAGTGCGTACGCCACTTTTTCCACATCAGCTTCCCGGTCCAGCGTGCGGCCCACCAGGTCTGGCACCAGGCGCAGGTCCGCGACCAGCGCACGGCGGGTCTTTTCATCGATCACACCCCGCAGGTCTGCCAGCAGGATCGCCAGCATGTATTGATCCACCAACGGGGCGGTGAAAGCCTTTGTGGAAGCGACGCCGATCTCGGGCCCGGTCTGCATGGAGACGAAACCATCTGCGACGCGCATGGCTTGTGACCCGATGGCGTTGACGATACTCCAGATCACCGCTCCTTTGCGGCGGCCTTCCTCCATGGCGGCCAGCGTGTCGGCCGTTTCACCGGATTGCGAAATGGCCAGCACCACGGTCTTATCATCCAGGATCGGGTCGCTGTACCGGAACTCGGAAGCGATCACCACTTCCACCGGGATGCGCGCAATTTTTTCGATGAGGTACTTGCCCACCATGCCCGCGTAGGCTGCGGTGCCGCAAGCTGTGATATAGATGCGTTCGATCTTGCGGGCTGATTCCTCCGTCAGTTTCAAGTCTGGCAGGCGGATTTTGCCGTTGGCGAAATCCACACGGCCGGCGAGCGTATCGGTCAGCGCCCGCACCTGTTCGTGAATTTCCTTTTGCATGAAATGGCGGTATTCGCCTTTTTCTGCTGCAACCGGGTCCCATGAAACCGTATGAACCACCGGCTTGACCTTGGCGCCCTCGAGAGTCTCGATGGTCATGGTATCGCGTGTGACGACCGCCATCTGGCGCGATTCCAAAAACATTACACGACGCGTATGTTCCATGATGGCCGGGGTGTCGCTGGCGATGAAATTTTCACCCTCGCCCATGCCCAACACCACGCCGCCTGCGTTGCCAATGCGGGCGGTCACGATCTTGTCCGGCTCATCAGCCGACATCACCACCACTACGTTCGCGCCTTGTATTTGATTGAAGGTCCGGCGGGCGGCTTCCACCAACCCGATGCCCGTGGCCAGATGATGCTCCACCAGATGCACGATCGTTTCCGTATCGGTCTCTGATTGGAACACCACACCTTCAGCGATCAATTCATCTTTGAGTTCGAGAAAATTTTCGACGATGCCGTTTTGCACCACCACCACGCGCCCGGTCTGGCCGAGATGCGGGTGCGCATTGCGCGCGTTCGGCGCTCCGTGCGTTGCCCAACGCGTATGACCGATGCCCGGCGCGCCCGCGATGGGGGACTTGCCCACCAGATCCACCAATTGGGATAACTTGCCCGCATCTTTTCTCACTTCGAGCTGCCCATCCTTGCAGACCGCGATCCCCGCTGAATCATAGCCCCGGTATTCGAGACGTTTCAAGCCGTTGAGAATGATCGGCGTCGCATCACGCGCGCCAATATATCCGACGATGCCACACATAAGAGAGTCCTCCGATTTTTAATTGAAATGATATGGTGAAAACCCGATGCCTGCTGCATTCGGACCTTCACCTTGTAATTTGCCGCTCGCCGCCATTTTGCCTGGCCGGTTGCCCGGTCAGTATTGTGAGGCAGCATTTCTTGTTCGGAGGGAAAGAAGGAGCGGGTGGCTGGCACACCCGAAGGGCTTCCGCTGAACTGTCGATTTTCAGGCACCGTTTCTGATGCCTTTGGCTCCATCTTGCGATGAAGAACCCTTATCCTCGTCATCCCGCAGGTCGATAAGCGCGGGATCATGCGCTGACTTTCCCATTGTAGATTGGCGTGTCACCTCCTTGAGGGGAATAAATTTCGGGCGGGATTATACCGGATAAAACAGAGGCAGGCTTGGGTGAAGAAAGAAGCGCAGCCTTCCGCACGATGAAACTGCCGGGTGGAGTCATCCTGTTATGTTGGATAATTCCACCCGGCGGTTTTTTGTTTTATGGGCAGAGCGGTGTGAGAATGGTGTTGGTCACCGAGGCACGAATGGGAATCTTGGGGTCGCTGCCCAATCCCAAAATTTGAGGGATGAACGGCATGAAGACCTTGTGTTGATACAGCATGGTCACTTTGAGCGCCCCGCCTTCGCAGTATTTGGCGTCGGTCACTTCCACGGTCACGGTCAGGTTGGCGTCGGTTTGCAGGTTGATGGGATTCTGCGAACTGGCCTTGGCGCGGTCGGCGATGGTGGTCATGGCGGCTGTGTCGCCGGCATTGGCGGGTGGGTTGATCGAGCCGTAGAGCGCGCCTTCCTGGGCGGCATCGCGCAATTGAATGTATTGGAAATAGGCGATGCCGAATTCCACAGTGCCTGCGAGCAGCAGCAGCAGGATCACCATGCTGACCGCCATTTCCACGAGACTTTGTCCTTGTTCGGTGTGTTTGATTTTCATACTTACTCTTTCATTCATCAGGACTGGATCGGGTTGGCCTGACAGCCAGGGGTCTTCAGGTTGATATAGATTTTCTCTGTGCCGTCAGTGTTATCGTAAGATTGATGGAACGTGAACACCAGAGTGACGGATGAATTTGCGGGGATGACCGGGTTGGCGGCGATCGTGTACGTGGATTGGTTGGCGATGCTCCCGGTCCAGAAGACCGTGCCGCCCAGGCTGGCGCTTTGCAGGGTGAGTGTTTTATCACCGCCGACCTGATGGCCCTTGTCGTTGTTCCAGGTCACGGTAATATCCTGAAGGGTGATCGGGTACACGTAGGGGTTGGTCAGGGTCATGGTCATGGTGTTGCCGCTGTAGCCGATCACCGATTTCGTGATGCCACTGCAGATGGGCACGTTCGTGGGAACCGTGGTGGGAGTATTGGTACGTGTTGGAGTGGTAGTGGCCGTAAAGGTGGGTGTCGTTGTAGGTGTGCGACTTGGTGTCAGTGAAACCAGAGGCGTAAGAGTGACGGTCGGCGTTCTGGTGGGGGTCGGTGTAATGGTAGGCGTTGGTGTGATTGTGTTAGTTGGCGTGAGGGTTATAGTAGGCGTGTTTGTAACAGGTTTGGTAACCGCAATCGTAATTTTCACAAACACAGAGCGGAAGCTGGTGGCTGTGATGGTGCGGGTGGTGAAAGGTACGAGTTTGACGAGCGGGGTGAATTGCCTTGAAACTGTCACTGATATACGGTTGGTGTTGCCGGTGGGGGCAAAGGAGCTGTCAGTTTGCAAGCCTGAGGCACAGTAGGTGGTGATAGTTGTGCCGGGACCACTATCATATCGAATGGTGATGTTGCTGTCCTGAAATGTCCCCAGGAAGGCGGCGTTTTTGGCGGCTTGCCGGATGCCGTCGCAATCCTGATAGCGCGGTTCTTTAGCGTTGCCCGTGCCGTTGCCGACGCCGGTCGTTGAGCCGTAGCGGACCGCCTGGCGGGTGGCATTTACCACCGTGGAATACATGAAGACCAGCCGCCCTGTCTCGATGACACCATACACGAGCAGCAGCAACACCGGCAGGACTATGGCGAACTCGACGATCGCCTGCCCTCTGCTTTTAGGTTGTTTGGGTTTTCTGAAATTAAACATGAAAATTCCTATTCTCTGATCGATCTATCTTTTAGTTTAATAGGCGGCCGGGGCTTCCCAATGCGACATTCGTACTAAGCAACCCGCTACAAAAAAAGTGTGCGAAATGCGGCAAAAATAAAGTAGGGGCCGTACGGGATGAAGGTCATCAGGGCGTCGCTGGTGTACCGCCGCCGGATCAACAGATTAATAATCAGCAGGAGGCTGATTGCGCCGCCCAGTAAAGCGCCCTGCATCAACACGTTGACGATGTATTCGTTTCCGACCATTAATCCCAGTACCCCCAGCAGGAACACATCCCCACCGCCGAGGGCTTCTTCTTCATCGTCGGTCTGCCCGGCAGATTGCATGCGGCGAGCGCGCATCCGCGCCACAATGGCGCCCACTTGATAAAGCAGGAACATGATGCCGAAACCGATCAGCCCGCCCAGCAGGGAAGCACCCAGGCTGACCAGCAGGGTGTTTTTGAGCACGACGTTGTAGACGTAGACACCGACGATGAGACCGAGAATGCCTCCGGCGATGCTGGTTGAGTGCAAGATCAGGCGGTGTTCCAGGTCGATGACGGTGAGCACGGCAAAGTAGGTGAGGACGATCGCTCCCAGCCAGAAACCAAGCACCTCGGACGGGAACAGCCAGAAGTAAAGAAAAGAGGCGCTGCCCAGGAGTTGGACCAGCCAGGTGCGCAGGGTCCGGTGTTTGCCGCAGGTGCGGCACGGGCGCAGGGTCAAATAATCCGCCCAAGAGAAAGCGGTCTGGCAATGAGGGCAGGCAGGCTGGCTGAAACGGCGTGTGACCGGGAGTACATCGGCAGCGTAATTGACAAACCAACCAGCGAACCAGCCCAACAAGACAGGGACGAGCAGGGAAACATCCATTTCGAGAATTATAGTCTAAAGCCCCCCCGGGTGCTTTGGCGAAACCCCGTGTAAGTCAATTGTAATGTGCCCTGTAGACGGCGCCTTGCTTGCCGAAGCGGGTAAACTGACTTACAATCGCGCCGATGTTCCCCGGAGAAACCCATGGATAAATTTGTCATTGAAGGTGGGGTGCCGCTGCGTGGCGAGGTCACCCCGGCAGGAAATAAAAATGCGGCGCTGCCGCTGATCGCGGCTTGTCTGGTGACCGATGAGCCGATCATTTTGCGCAATTTGCCACCCATCAAGGATGTGACGGTGATGCGGCAACTCATCGAAAGTTTGGGGGCGCAGGTGGAAGATCTGGATGCCACTGCGTGGCGCGTCACTGCCCGGGACCTTGAGCCTGCGGACCTGGACCCGGATCTTTGCCGCCGCATTCGGGCTTCGATCCTGCTCGCGGGGCCCATGTCGGCGCGGGTGCCGGAGTTCAAGCTGCCGCCTCCCGGTGGCGATGTGATCGGCCGCCGCCGTCTGGATACGCATATTCTGGCGCTGCGCGCGCTCGGTTCGGAGGTGGAGTACGATCGCGGTTTTACCTTTAAATCCAAAGGGCTGCGCGGTGCCGATTTTTTGATGGACGAAGCCAGCGTGACCGCCACCGAAAACGCCATCATGGCAGCGGTGACGGCGCAAGGTGAGACGGTCATCCGCAATGCGGCATCGGAACCGCATGTACAGGAGTTGTGTCATTTCTTGAACGGACTCGGCGCAAGGATCGAAGAGATCGGCTCGAACACGCTCCATATTCACGGTGTGCCAAAACTGCATGGCGGCGAGTACACCATTGGACCGGATTATCTGGAAGTGATGAGCTATGTGGGAGCCGCGGCGGTGACGCGCGGCGCGGTACGCGTGAAAAACGCAGGAGTGAAAAACCTGAGCATGATCGCGCATGTGTTCGAGCGTATGGGCGTGCGCTGGACCGTGGAAGGGGATGATCTCGTGGTTCCGGCCGATCAAGAGCTGAAGATCACGCCCGATCTCGATGGGGCAATTCCCGAAGTGAAGACGAACGTCTGGCCGGCGTTCCCGACCGACTTGATCAGCATTGCCATCACTGTGGCGACCCAGGCCCAGGGTTCGATCATGTTCCATGATTGGATGTTCTCAGGGCGCATGTATTTCACCGATAAGCTGGT
>CAZJMZ010000196.1:0-5773 GCA_964547115.1 uncultured Anaerolinea sp.
CGCCCTACGTCTCCTCGTGGATCACCGACGGCGGTGCCTATGTGCTGCTCCCGGACCAAGACCTGTTGCCCCAACTGCTTTCCCAGGCGCTTTCCTCCTCCACGACCACTGTGCAGCGTCAGGCCATCCCCATCGATGTGATGAACGGCACCTCCATCGCCGGATACGAGACCCTTGCCGCCTCGCGCCTCAACTACGCCGGATTCGAAACCCACATCATCCCCTCCGACCGGCAGGACTACGCCTACTCGGTGCTCATCGATAAATCTGCCCTCCAAAACCTCGAGACGCGTAATGCCGTCCTCACGGCTATGGGCCTGTTACCCGGCAGCGTCATCCCGGCCCCCGACCCCAACAGCGCTGCTCAATATCTTTTGATTTTGGGTTACGATTACCAACCTTGTTTCAGGCCTGAGAGTTTGAATCAGTAGCCGTATGCCCAGGTTCACCATCGAAACAGATTATCTCGGCGAATTCGTTGACCCGGTCAACTACGACCTGGAAGTCGGCGGCGATCATCCATCACATCATTTTTACGCAGACCTTGCCAGGCAAATTGGTGGACAAACGCTTGAAGTGGCTTGCGGCACCGGGTTAGTGGCCATCCCTCTTGCTCAACATGGTATTCCCATCACCGGCATGGACATTGTTCCTGCATTTCTTGCACACGCCCAACACAAGTCTGAAGCGCTGGGCTTGTCCATCCGTTGGTTTCAAGGCGATGCCAGAGATTTCGATCTGCGCGAGCAGTTCAATTTCATCTACATGACAGGCAATGCCTTTCAAGCCTTTCTCAACAATACCGACCAAAGTGCTTTGCTGCAAAATATCCGCAAACATTTGAAGACCGATGGCATATTCGCCTTCGAGACCCGCAACCCCAACTGGGATGATTGCTCCACTGACCTGAACGAAACCGAGTGGATGACCTACACCAACGATAAAGGCTATTCCGTCCGCATTACAGAGACACGGGAATATGACCACATCGCCCAAGTGTTGGTGTATACACTCTTCCGTCGTTGGCTGGAAGCGGGTGAAGCCAAAGAACGGGTAACACGTATCGCTATTCGATATACATTCCCACAGGAACTAAATGCCCTGCTCGAACGCAGCGGATTTCAGATTTTGCATCAATATGGCAACTGGGATAAAAGCCCGTTGACAAAAGATAGTCCCACCATTATTTCGGTTTGCAAATTAGCATAACGCAGGGACGACCGTAAAGGTCGGCTCTACGATTCCAACAGCCCCTTCCCTGCCGCCACAGCGACCGCCGCCGCGCGGGAATCAACCCCAAATTTTTGATAGATACTTTGCAAATGAGCCTTCACGGTTCGTTCTGTGATACCCAATTTGTAAGCCATTTCTTTATTACGTTCCCCTTTTGCGGCGAGTTGCAGGACTTCGAGTTCACGCCCGGTCAGGGTCAGGGTAGAGTCGGTTTGGGTGGATGAAACAGGCTTGGGTGCAGATTGAGGCGCGAGCACGCGGGCCAGGATCTCCGGCTTGAGCAACGTCTCCCCTTTTGCGGCGGCGTGGATGGTATCCAGCAGACTTTCACGGCTCGAGTCTTTGAGCAGGTATCCGCGCGCGCCCGCTTGTAAACCCCGGATCATCAAGTCGTCTTCGTTGTAGGTGGTGAGGATGACGATGGCAATTTCGGGAAAGTCTTTTCGCAAATGACCAATGGCGGTGATGCCATCCATGCGCGGCATTTGCAGATCCATGAGGATGACCTGGGGATTTAATTTCGCAGCGAGTTCCAAACATGCCGCGCCATCCACCGCTTCACCGACCACTTCAATATCGTCTGCGGTTTCGAGAATCAGCCGCAACCCCTCGCGGACAATCAAATGGTCGTCGGTGATTAGCACGCGAATCATCATGCCCTCCCCACAACGAACTGAACACAGGTGCCATTCGAGTTCGACTCGATCGCCAGTTGACCACCTGTCAGCCGCGCACGCTCATGCATTCCGACCAGACCATAATGCCCGCTGACGTTTTGCGTCACATCAAAGCCTTTGCCGTTGTCGCGCACTTCAAGTTCCAGCGTTCTGTTTTGAACGAAGAACGACACCTTCACCTTGCTCGCCTGTGCATGGCGGGAAATATTCGTGAGAGACTCGCTCAACATATGCAAAGCGTGGTCAAGAGTTTCAGGGGCAAGTTGATTTTCCGTGACCGAAAGTTCCAAATCACATGCCACGCCCGTGGACTGTTTGAAGTGCTCCACTTGCTCACGCACCACATCCGCCACATTGACAGGCACAGCCCGGAGGTTATCTATCGCGGCGCGCGATTCAGATAATGTAGCCCTTGCTCGAAGCAGAGCCTGCTCCACAATGGAGGAGGCGCGTTCTTTTCTATCCGCTGAAAGATGTGCTTTGACCGCTTCGAGTTGCAAAACGAGCCCCGCCACGCCCTGCGCCAGGGTATCGTGCAATTCCCGCGCCATGCGTTGACGTTCGTTCTGCAAGGTCAACGCTTCGATTTTTGCATTGTACGCCGCCAGTTTGGCGTTGGCACTTTCCAACGACTCGGCAAGCTCAACGGCTTTTTGACGTTGCACGAACAACTGATTGAACATCACCATGAACAGGATGATCGAGCCGCCATTAACCAGCAACCCTGCCAGCGACCCGAAGAACGTTGCACGGTCAGAGAATAGATACAAAACCCCCAACAGCATCGCGACATAGAACAACCCCACAAAAAAGGCGCGACGTGTGTTGCCCCACACCCCCAACCCTTCGCCGACAATGGAAATGGTCGCCGAAAACAGGAAAGCCAACCCCGCCCCTGAACGCCCATTCAACAGCAAAACGATCCCCAGCATCACCGCTGTCTGTGCCGGGTAGTAAAACAAAAACCAGCGTTCACTGCGCGTTACCAACAACACATTCAACCAATACAAACCGATGTGGGCAATGAACAAGACCACCAGCGCAAAAATAATGCTGCTCTCCCCTGCCTCCCAAACCGACATCACCGCAGCAATGCCCATATATCCCATCAGCAGGGTCAGGAAAATATAAAACGGGAAAACCATCTTGCGGTCGAAACCGATATCGGCTGTATTCATGGCTCCCATTCTACTGCAACCCATCCACACGCCTATTGTCCGAACGGACAATGTCCGTTTTCGCACCAGAGGGACGATGTGGGAGGGATGCTAAATCCATACAATGTCATCATCAAACGATTGCAGACCACAGACCGCCGACCACTGATTACTGTTCACAGATCACTTGCTCGTCCGCCGTCATCGGTCAGCCGTCAACCAATTACCAATCACTACTTACCAAAAAGGAACCTCCCATGTCCAACTACCTCTTCCTCCTCATTGCCTTCGCCCTCAACTTCGTCGCCTCCGGCGGCAAATGGAACATCCCCATCATCGCATGGATCGCTCCCATCTTCGTCTTGCGCTTCTACCGCCACAGCCAACGCCCCGGCCTCGACTTCGTTCTACTCTGGCTTGCCACCGCCATCCCGCTTATGGTTTCGTGGAGCGGAGCGACCTTCTTCCCGCGCCTCGGCGAGATCGGCTTCTTCCTCGCCGTCGCCCCCATCGCATTACTCGCCGTCGTCATTGACCGCTACTTCCACACCCGCTTCCCGACCTCGGCGCTCATGCTCATCGTCTTTCCCATCGCCGCCACTGCCCTCGACTTCTTCCAGGCCAACGGCAGTCCCTTTGGTTCGTTCGGCGCATCCGCCTACTCACAACGCGGCTTTCCCATCACCATGCAGATCGCTTCCATCTTTGGGATTTGGGGCATCACCTTCTTGATGAGTCTTTTCGCCAGCACGGTCAATCATTTTTGGGAAGGAAAGACTTCGCCTCTTGCCTGGACCTCGGCTGGCCTGCTCGCCCTCATCCTTTCGCTCAGCCTCGGGCGGACCCTGCTCCCCGCCCAACCCCAGCACACCGCCGTCATCGCAGGCTTCTCGCTCCCAGCGGAGACTCTGTCCAAGTCACTGAGTCAGTTCAAAAGTGGGGATGAAGCGGGTTTTCGTCAAGCCATGGATGAACTGCACGCGGCAGAGTTGGATCAGATCCGCATGCTGGCTCAAGAGGGCGCCAACATCGTCGTTCTTCAAGAAGGTGGCGTGATCGGCATGACCGATCAGATCGAAACGATGATCCAAAACGCGGGCACGCTTGCCAAAGCAGAAAACATCTACATCGTCCTGCCGACCTTTGACATTGAACAAACACCACCTGTGAATTCGATCTCTATTGTTGACCCCAACGGCAAAGTTGTGTTGCATCACATCAAGTACGGCGGCAACATGTTCGAAGGTACACTCAAAGGCGACGGCAATCTGCAAACGGTGGATACACCCTACGGCAAACTCAGCGCCATCATCTGTTGGGACGCCGACTTCCCGAACATCGTCAAACAGGCTGGCGCACAAAACGTGGACCTGCTCATCGTCCCCGCGCAGGACTGGCTCGGTGTGCGCGACATCCATGCAGGCATGTCCACCTTCCGCGCCGTGGAAAATGGCCTGACAATCTTCCGCCAAACCGGTCAGGGCGTATCAATGGTCAGCGACCCGTATGGCAACGTGCTCAACCGCATCGACACCTTTGAAGAACCGGTCAGTCAATTCGTCGGCATCCAAAAAGTGACCGTGCCGGTGAAGTCTGTGAATACACTGTATCCAAAACTCGGAGATATCCTTGGCAATATCATGCTGGTTGGGTTACTCTTGCTGTTCATAATGATGCTGGTAACTCGCTACAAACCAACCCATTAACCACAAAAAAGCCGACGGTCTAGACCGTCGGCTTTTTTGTCTTTTAACCAATTTGTAGGGGACGGTCAACAGCATGTTGCTATACAATTGGCGCTTATCATTCACCCCAAGGAGACTATCATGCGCCACAAACCTTATCCGTTTTTCATCGCCCTGATCGTCCTGCTGCTTGCCAGCCTGGCTTGTCAGGCACTTGGCAACGGCAGCGACCCCGATGCCAGCACCGTCAAGACTCCTGAAGCCGCGCCGCCAGAGTCCGCTCAACCCACCCCCACTACAGCCCCCGCCCAGGCTCCTGCCGTGGAACCTGCCACCGTCGCCTCGCAGGGACCGGGCATCCTGTGCGCCGGTTCGACCACCGGTCTGAGTTGTCTCGCCGAGAACGGCTGGGTCTTCTTCAACGACAAGAACTCCGACCTGCCCAACCCCTATCTCTATGCGGGCGCCGTCTGCCCGGATGGACAGATCGCCATCGCCCACATCAATGGTGTGGTGCTCTTCGATGGCACCACCTTCAAACAGGTCCCTGAAACAGACAACTATTCCTCACCCGAGGGCATCACCTGTGCCGCCAACGGCGATATTTGGGTGGCGCACTTTCAGGGCGTAAGCCGCTATGCAGGGGGCCAATGGACAACGTACGGGTCGGAGAGACTCGCCAGCGGCGAATCCGCGAATCAACTGGTATATGATGTCAAAGCCGCTGCCGATGGCAAGGTCTGGGTCGTGACGTCGCGCAGCGTCGCCGTCTTCGAGAACGAGGCGTGGACCGTCTATCAGGAAGGCCAGGGCTTCGAGGGCAGCCGCTTCTTCAATGCCATCACCGTCGATTCTCAGGGTCGCCCGTGGGCCGCGCACAGCAATGGCGTGGACGTGTTCCAGAACGGCACGTGGACCTCCATCAACAACAGCAGCTACAGCTCGCCTGAAGCCGTGGCCGTGGATGCGCGCGGCGGGGTGTGGCTGGGTACGCTCACCAGCGGCGCTTACGTGTTCGATG
>CAZJMZ010000197.1:0-5771 GCA_964547115.1 uncultured Anaerolinea sp.
CGCGCCTGCTGTTGGACGACAAACGCGAAGAAGCGGTCAAGATGATGAACTGGTACTACGATGTCTTCGGGCGCGAGAACTTCTTCGTCGAGTTGCAGCAACACAACATCAAAGAGATCACCGACCTCAACAAACGTCTGCTGGATATGGGCATGAAGTATTCGGCGCGCTACATCGCGACGAACGACGTCCACTACATCAACCAGTCTGATGCCCGCCTGCAGGACATCCTGCTCGCCATTCAGACTCAGACGCTGCTTTCCGACACTGACCGGATGCGCATGACCGACGACTCGTATTACCTCCGCACCCCGGATGAGATGAGTCGCCTCTTCGCTGAGATCCCTGAATCGTTGAGCAATACGCTCCTCATTGCCGAACGCTGTCATGTGGACCTGGGCTTTAAGGGGTACCACCTGCCTGATTTCCCCGTGCCGGAGGGCTTTACAGCCGAGTCCTACCTGCGCCACCTGTGCAATGAGGGGGCACGATTCCGCTATGGGGATCGCGCCAACAGTTCCGAGGTCCAGCAAAGACTCGATTATGAATTGAGCGTCATCCACAAGATGGGCTTCGACGCCTACTTCCTGATCGTATGGGACCTGTGCCGTCATGCCACCGAGAATGGCATCTGGTACAACGCGCGTGGTTCGGCGGCTGGTTCCATTGTCGCGTATGTTCTCCAGATCGCGTTGGTCGACCCATTGCATCACAAATTGTTGTTCGAGCGCTTCCTGAACCCGGGTCGTATCTCCATGCCTGATATCGACCTGGACTTTCGTGATGACCGCCGCGGCGAGATGCTGGAGTATTGCACGCGCAAATATGGCAGCGACAAGGTCGCGCAGATCATCACCTTCGGTACGATGGGCACCAAGGCCGCCCTGCGCGATGTGGCGCGGGTGATGGACATCCCGCTCCCTGAAGTGGACCGTGTGGCCAAACTGGTGCCATTCGTCTCCGGCCGCAACACGACCATGGATGATGCCATGGCCGTGCCCGATTTCAAAAAGATCTACGATGAACAGACGCATCTGCGCGAGTTGATCGATACTGCCGCCAAAATGGAGGGCACGGTCCGTAATGCGGGTACTCACGCCGCCGGTGTGGTGATCTCGGATAAGCCGATCATCGAATACCTGCCGTTGCATCGTCCCACCTCCGGGTCTGAAGAGACACCCATCAAGACGGTCACCCAGTTCGAAATGGGTATCCTTGATTCGCTCGGCATGCTGAAAGTGGACTTCCTCGGGCTCATCACCCTTTCGGTCATGGCCAAAGCCTGTGACATGATCGAGAAGCGGCACGGCATCAGGTTCGACCTGAACAACATCCCGCTCGATGACCCAAAGGCCTTTGAATTGATGGGCGCAGGCCAAACCGCCGGTGTGTTCCAGGTGGAAGGCGGCGGCATGACCCGCTGGCTGGTCCAGATGAAGCCCAAGACGCTCGATAACATCATCGCCATGGTGGCGTTGTATCGCCCGGGTCCCATGGCCTTCATTCCCGATTACATCGCCCGTATGAACGGTGAAGCCGAAGTGGAGTATCGCCACCCGAAGATGGAGCCCATCTTCAGCGATACCTACGGCATCCCGGTATATCAGGAACAGTTGATGCGCGCCGCCGTGGAACTGGCGGGCTACACTCCTTCCGAGTCCGATGAGTTGCGCAAGGCCATCTCGAAAAAGAAAAAGGAAGATATCGAGAAGCACCGCAACAAGTTCGTGGAAGGGGCCATCAAGCAGGGCATGGAGAAGGAAACCGCCGAAGCGATCTATAGCGACTGGGAAGAGTTCGCGCGCTACGGCTTCAACAAATCGCATGCGGCCGATTACGGCGTCATCGCCGTCGAGACGGCCTATCTCAAGTCGCATTACACCGCCGAGTACATGACCGCGCTGCTCTCGGCCACTGCCGGTCAGACCGAAAAGGTGGCCTATTACGTGGCCGATGCGCGCAGTATGGGCGTGCCCGTGCTGCCGCCGGATGTCAACGCCTCCAGTTGGGATTTCGCCATCGAAGATCTCGAAGTCACGGTCAAAGCTGAAGATGGCAGCGAACGCAAACAGGTCAAGCCGCACATCCGCTTTGGGCTGGGTGCGGTCAAGAATGCCGGTCAGGCCGCCGTGGAACTCATCATCCATGAGCGCGAAGCCAACGGCAAATTCAACGACCTCAACGAATTTGCCCGCCGGGTGGACCTGCGCGCCGTGGGCAAACGCGCCCTCGAGTGCCTCATCAAAGTGGGCGCCATGGATGCGCTTGGCAACCGTGCCGCGCTGCTGGCCTCCCTCGATCGCGTTATCTCCATCAGCAATGCCCACTTCCGCGCTGCCGATGCCGGGCAGATGAGCCTCTTTGGCTCCACCACGGGCGTCGTCGAAGAACTGCAGCTGCCCGAAGTCAACAACGTGGACAAGCGTGAGATGCTCAACTGGGAGCGCGAACTCATCGGCCTGTACATCTCCGACCATCCGCTCACCCCGTATCAACAGACCTTTCAGCAGATCGTCAGTTACTTCTCCGGTCAGCTCAATGAAGCCCAACACGAAGAGAAGGTGCGCGTGGCGGGGCTCGTCACCTCTGTGCGCCCCTACACCACCAAATCGAACAAGCCCATGGGCTTTGCCAACATCGAAGACATCCAGGGTAACATCGATCTCGTGCTCTTTCCCAAGACCTGGGAGAAGCATCGTGAACAAATGACCATCGGGCAGATCGTCATCGTTGAAGGCAAGGTGGATGCGGGTTCGACCCCGCCCAAGATTCTCGTGGACTCGATCCGTACCGAGATCAAAATTCTCGAGCCGTTGGACGCCTCCACGCCCGTTGCGCCTCAAACCCAGCCGCGGTCTGCTTCTCCGCAACCAGCCTCATCCCAGCCCAAGCCCTTCGACAAAGCTCAGGACAAGCCCGCGGTGACCGAATCCAAACCCGGTACTGTCTCACCTGTCAATATCAAATCGACCCAGCCCAGGCCGATGACGCCGCAGAACAAGCAGGCGCCACAACCTGTCAAACAGGTCGCCGAAGAGGCCCCGGCATACGCCCACAACGACCTCGATGACATGCCCCCGCCGCCCGATAACTTCCCCGATGACTGGGATGCTCAATGGCAGCCTTCGTTCGAAGAGGCGGTCATCGCCGCCAAGCCTGAGCCAAAGTTCAAGAAAACGGAAGATGTCACCCCGCCGCGAGCCGTGACAGCGCCCGTGGTGGTGGAGGCTGCACCCGTATTGCCCGTGGACGAGGACCAATCCGAAGCGGAACTCGAGCGCATGGCCATGGTCTCCTCGATCTACATCCCGATCCAAAAAGAATCGGACGAGGAACAAAAGCGCCCGCCACAACAGATCACCGTCAACCTGCGCACCACCGGTGACAAGGATCGTGACCGCCGCCGCATCAAGACCATTTACGGCACGCTCATCTCCTTCCATGGGCGCGACCGGTTCAGCTTCCAGATCTTCGAGAACGGCTCTGGCTACCTGATCGACTTCCCCAACGACACCACGCGCGTCTGCCCCGAAATGCTCGACCGCCTGAAGAAACTCATCGGCGAAGAAAGCTGGCGGGTGGAAGAGATCACCTTCCAGTAACAACTGCATACGCATCCATCCGCTGGCAGGTCACTGTCAGCGGATTTTGTTTTAATCATATAATACAGCCAACTTGTTTTTGAGGTGATGTGCATGAGTGTGCAATGGTTGTTCGATGTGATCCAGGACCGCAAGCAGAACCCCGGCGAGGGTTCGTATACGGCCAGCCTGTTCAAGGACGGGTTGCCGAAGATCGCGCAGAAGGTGGGAGAGGAGAGCACCGAAGTGGTGGTGGCTGCGCTGGCGCAGGAGGACCAACGCCTGATCGAAGAAGTGGCCGACCTGACCTATCACACCCTGGTCTTGCTGGCCGCGCGCGGGCTTTCCCCGGCGGATGTGGTGGCAGAGTTGGAGAAGCGTCATCGCAGGCCGTAGCAGACCGGCCCTGAGAAAGAAGCGGGGGATTGGTTGTATAATCCTGCCCATACGTAAGGCTGAACACAAACGAGGACCACGCCATGTTGGACGATATCCGCCCTTATATTACGCAGGATGAACCGTTCGGCCCGATCGATGCCGGGGAGATCGATGCCGCTGACCGCAAGGTGCAGCAGGCGTTGTTCGAGAAGCACAACTGGATCTACAAGAATTTGCGTTCGCGGCCGTCCATCATCATCGGGCGGCGCGGTTCGGGGAAAACCAATTTTTTACGCAGTGTCTTTTTTGATAATCAATATACCTATTATGTTGAGATCCGCACGGCGCGCGTGCTGGGACAGGTGGCGCGCGTCATTCAAAAGATGACGGCGCAGGTGCTGTTCCCGGAGATGGTCTCGGAGTTGTGGGATACGATCCTGTGGATCGGTGTGCTGTCTGATGTGCGCCGCCGTGACCTGCTCAACCAGGACGACCTGAACCTGGTGAATGCCTATCTCGACCGCATGCAGGTCAAGTCAGGTGACACGGTGGAGGATGTGCTGTGGAACGTGGCGGCCATGCTCGAGGAGATCATGAGCCGCAATGCATCCGCTGCCAATGACCTGTTCTGGGGTCCGCAGCGTGTGAAGCTCGACCATGCCAAGACGGCCGTCATCAAGAGCCTGGAGCGTTCGAAGAAGAACTTTGCCATCCTGATGGATTCGCTCGACGATTTTCAACTGGAGATCGACTCGGTGGGGCGCTCGCTGCAGGGTTTGCTCAAAGTGGTGGGAGCCATGAACAAGCCGCGCGATGTGGTGGACGTGCGCTTCTGCCTGCCCTCGGAGCTGTATCACCGCTTCGTGGACCTTTCCTCCAACCCCAACAAGGACTTCCGCCGCGCGTTGAAGTTACAGTGGACGGCCAGCGAGCTGGTGCTGATCGGCGCGCAACGCCTGATGTATTACCTGGCCCTGAATTACCCCGAGACCCTCAAACGCCTGCCCGCCCTCGACCTGACCAAACGCGCCGATGCCTTGACCCTGTTCGGCGCGGTGCTGCCGGAACGCATCAAGAACCAGTACGGCTACCAGGAGGAGACGGTCTCGTATATTTTGCGGCACACGCAATTGTTGCCGCGGCACTTCATCATTTTGCTGAACTCGATCTTTCGCAACCCGGTCAACGGCCGTGGACGCAACCCCTTCCCGGTGAGCGAGGAGCGCATCATTAACGGCATCCGTCAGGTGGAGGACTTCATGGTGCGTGAGATCTTTGTGGCCTTCAAGTTGATCTACCCCAACGCCGAAGAGACCTGCAAGCGCTGCCTGCCTGAGTTGGGCCACAAGTTCACGATGGGCGACCTGCACCGGGTGTTCACCCGGCACGGCAAGGCGGTCTTTGGCTCAGACAGCCTGTTCGATTTCCAGCGTATGTTGCTGGAGGTGGGTGCGGTGGGGCGGGTGATCCCCGGCGGCGAGCGGGATGTGTACATCAAGGGCAATTTTGAATACACGGTTTCGCATCAACTCTCCATCAGCCAGGACGATGAACTATGTGTCCACCCGTTGTTCTCGGGTATCTATCGCGGCAGCGGCAAACAGGAGCGCCCGGTCTACCCGTATGGCAGCGTGCTGGAGGATGAAGATTATCGCGACGGGGTGGAGTGAAAACAGTCGTTTAAGTGCAGGCTAAAACCATCCCTCCAAACGCGTGGATGGTTGTACAATTCAGCCAGCACATACCATATCAAACTTGGGAGGTTCCCATGGGCAACCAAAAGAAAGGCGTGATCGGCATTTTGACAGGGGG
>CAZJMZ010000198.1:0-5747 GCA_964547115.1 uncultured Anaerolinea sp.
CCGGTCAATGAAGATGACCCTGAAGAGCACAAGATCCACACGGAGTGGTGTGAACTCCCTGTTGAGACTGCCGAAGCGATTAATGAGACTCGTGAGGCCGGTGGCAGAGTTGTGGCCGTAGGGACCACCTCTGTGCGGACGCTTGAGTCTGCGGCTCGTTACGCCACCCTTGGACGTTCGGCTCGCATCGTACCGTTTACCGGGCCAACCGACTTGTATATTTTGCCAGGTTATCGGTTTTCACTTGTAGATGTCATGATCACCAACTTCCATCTCCCCAAGTCCACGCTGCTGATGTTGGTCAGTGCCTTTGCCGGGCGGGAGCAGATCATCGCGACGTACGAGTTGGCCATTCAGGAAGGCTATCGCTTTTACTCCTTCGGTGATGCGATGTTGATCTTATGATGAGAAGTTGTCGCTTTCTTGAAATCGTGTATTGGTTGTGATACACTCCGCGTATCTCACTTGAAAGGAGGCTTGTCCCATGAAAACAAAGATCAACACCTTGTCCAGCGCGCCTTCTTTCGGTTCAGCTTTGTAGCCGTTCGTATCGTTCCATTCGAACCGCAGGCGCGCACATCCCGCCCTGTGGTTTTGTGTTTTAAAGGGCGGATCGTGGACGTAGCCCAGGTTGTCAGGCCTGGGCCCATGCAAGTCGTTTTGTCACTATGCACGAAATAGGAGAATCCCTGTGCCCCCTGTCATCACCATTGCGCAATTAGCCAAGCACTATCAAGTGCCCGAGCGCGAAGGCGGACTCAAAGCCGCCGTTACCAGCCTGTTCAACCGCAAATACAAGACCATCAAAGCCGTGGATGGCATCTCGTTCAATATCGAGCCGGGTGAGGTCGTTGGCTTCCTCGGCCCCAACGGCGCGGGCAAGACCACCACGCTCAAAATGTTGAGCGGCTTGCTGCATCCCACGTCTGGCAATGTCCGTGTGTTGGGCTTCGAGCCGCGCCATCGTCCCTTCGATTACCTGCGCCAGATCACGCTCGTCATGGGTAACCGCAACCAACTCACCTGGGACCTGCCCGCCCTCGACTCGTTCGACCTGCAACGCGCGGTCTACGGCCTCGATGTGAACGAGTTCAAGCGCACCCGCGATGAATTCATCGAACTGCTCGACCTCGGCGAACTCGTCAAAAAACCCGTCCGCAATCTCTCGCTCGGCGAGCGCATGAAAATGGAGATCGTGGCCGCCCTCCTGCATAAGCCCAAGGTCCTCTTCCTCGACGAGCCCACCCTTGGCCTCGATGTGACCATGCAGCGCCGCATCCGCACCTTTGTGGCGGAATACAACCAGCGTTACAACGCCACCGTGTTGTTGACGAGTCACTACATGGCGGATGTGGAAGCCCTGTGCAAACGCGTCATCGTCATTCATCACGGCCGGATCCTCTTCGATGGAGACCTGTCCACGCTGGTCAATCAATTCTCCTCCTACAAGACCCTCAGCCTGTCCCTGCCCAACCCCGCCGACCTCTCGCCGTATGGCGAAGTGCTCAGCACCGAAGATGGCCGCATCACGCTGCGTGTGCCCAAAGCCAAAACTTCGCAGGTCACAGCCCAATTGCTCTCCGAGTTTCAAGTGGATGACCTGACCGTGGAAGATGCCCCCGTGGACGATGTCATCGACCAGGTCTTCTCGCAGAAAGAGGCCGCATGAAACGGCATTTTGATTACTTCATCTCCAATGCCCGCCTCGCCATTCTGAGCCAGATCCAATATCGGGTGGCCAACTACTTCTACATGATCGGCATGATCACCGAGCCGGTCATTTACCTGGTGGTGTGGTCCACGATCGCAGATCAACTCGGTGGCACCGTGGGCGGCTACACCGCCGGGACCTTCGCCGCCTATTACATCGTATGGACGCTTGTCCGTAACATGAACATCGTCTTCACGCCTTTCGGCTGGGAGTGGCGTATTCGCGAGGGCAACCTCTCGATGGAGTTGATGCGTCCCATCCACCCGATCTTCGCCGATATTGCCTACTTCTCCGGCTGGAAGGTCGTGGTCATCTTGTTGTGGCTGCCCGTTGCGGCATTACTGGCGTTCGTCTTCAAGCCGACCATTGAGTTCACGGTAATGAAAGGCCTCGTCTTCTTCATCGCCATCTGGGGCGCCTTCCTCATCCGCACGATGTTGCTCTCGCTACTCGGCATGATCACCTTTTGGACGACCCGCGTCAGCGCCATCTTTGAGCTGTATTTTGCGCTGGAGTTGATCCTCTCCGGGCGCTTCGTGCCGATGACCCTCATGCCAGCCTGGGTGCAAAACCTCTCGAATTACCTGCCCTTCAAGTGGACCTTTTTCTTCCCGATCGAAGCCCTGGTCGCGGACCTGTCCAACCGGGAGCTATGGATGGGCGTGGGTATGCAGGTCTTTTGGATCACACTGGGGGCCACATTGCTCAGTGTTGTGTGGAAGGCTGCCATCAAGCAATTCTCTGCGGTGGGAGGTTGAGCATGAACCCTATTAAGCTTGCCTTTTCCTATCTGCGTATCGGTGTCTTGAACGAACTGCAATATCGCGTCAATTTCTTCATTCAATTGATGCAATCCATGGTGGCGGTGGCCACGGGGCTGCTTGGGTTGGCTCTCGTCTTTGGGCAGGTCACGAATCTCGCCGGGTGGACCCAGCCCGAACTGCTAGCCGTGATGGGCGTCCACATCCTCATGGGCGGTGTCATTCGCTCGGCGATCCAGCCCAATATGGAGCGCCTGATGAACGACGTGCTCAACGGCACCCTCGACTTTGCCCTCACCAAGCCTGCCGATTCGCAAGCGCTGGTCAGTGTGCGCGAGTTCCGCTTCTGGCAACTGACCGATGTGGTGGTGGGACTCGTCGTTTTGGGCGTGGCTGTGACGCAAATGCAGGCTGTGCTGACCCTGGTGCAGATCGCGCTGTTTCTGCTCGCCTTGTTGCTGGGTGCCACCATGCTGTACTGCGTGTGGCTGATGGTCACGTCGGTTGCGTTTTGGGTGGTGCGCGTGGGCGATATTGTGGAACTCTTTCAAGGGTTGTTCGCCGCGGGCCGCTGGCCGGTGAGCGTGTACCCCGATTGGCTGCGTACCGGCATGACCTTCCTTGTGCCTGTGGCATTCGCGGTCACCATGCCCGCCGAAGCGATGACGAATCGGCTGACCTCCGAAACGCTGTTGTTCGCCTTCGGCCTGACGCTGCTGTTGCTCTTGTTGGCGCGCGGCGTGTGGTTATTGGGTTTGCGTAATTACTCGGGCGCTTCGGCGTAACCCTGCACTCGCGTGAGGCTCAGGCTTCACGCGAGTTTTTTATTTGCCCCGCATGCACATCAAAATGCAATTTGATGTAGCGATACAGTCGTTCGATGGTGACCACTCCCGCCAACTCGGAGACGAACGACTCGGGATAGGTCACTGCCCGCGCAAAGTCGGACTCGTTCATCCGCTTCAGGTCTGAAGCCAGGCCTGCGTGCCCGGCCTCATAAGCCTTGAGCAATCGCTGACGGGTGATCCGCTTGGGGTGGCGGGCAAAGAGCGCATTGCCCCAGTTGAAGAGGCGGGAGATGGTGGGTGTCAGCGCTTTGAAGACCCACGGTGTGTTGCGGATCATCCAGATCTCGACGCGGATGGCCGGTGGGCCGAGGGTGATGTGATACAACACGTCACCGTTCGTCCAGCCGGGGATCAGGCTGGGATGAACGTACGCGGCTTCTGGAAGGGTATCCAGGATGTGATGAAAGCCCTGACGCGCAGCTTCCAGTTCATCTTGTAGTTGTTCTTTGAGATCCATGTGATTCACACCTCCACTTGAATGGCGCTGCCGGATTCGTAGCGTTTGAGCCCGATGTTGAAGACGATAATGGAGAGGGTGAGGAAAACGATGGCGCCGGTCATGAGTTGGGCCAGCGAAGTCCAGGTGTAGGACATGACGAATTCAGCGGGGACCGTGCCAACGAGTGCCGCAGGGATGACGGTGAACAGGATGAGCTTGGCATAGTTATCGAAGATGGTGGCCGGGTAGATGCCGAAGGTAATGATGGCGTTGAAGGCCAGGTTGACGAAATTGGAGATCATGCCGAACCAGAAGGCCAGGCTTTGCAGGAGCACAAAGAAGCCGGTGAAGATGATGCCTGCCAGAACGGTAGCGAACGTGAAGCGTACAAGACCATCCCACGTGAAATGCCCCGAGGCGGCGTAGCTGATAAAGCCATACATGAAATCGCCCATGCCGCTGGAGATCATGCGGCTGGAGATGGTGTGCAGCAGCACCGGGCGCGGCAGGGAGAGGTAATAATCGAGCCGCCCTTTGTTGATGATCTCGGCGAGATTGAAGGCGTTGCCAAAGAACAAAGACATGAAGCCGAATCCGCTGGCGAGAATGCCGTAAGTGACATACATATCGCTGGCGCCCCAGCCGCGCACATCTTTGAAGCGATCAAAGAAAATCAGCCAGATGGCGAAGTACATGAAGTTGTTGAGCATCATGCCGATGGCCTGGGTGAGGAACGGGATGCGGTACTCCATGGCTGAGAGCAGGTTGGTCTTCCAGATGGCGAGCAGGAATTTGAATTCTTTGAGCATGTCAGCCTCCGTTGACCACCAGATGCTCCACGCCGCGCCGGTAGGTGAACGTGAGCAGGGCCGTAAAGGCCAGGATCCATGCGCTTTGAATGAGCAGGGTCTCGCCGAACAATGACCAGCTTGGGTCAACGAAGAGTTGCGCGGGTCCGTAGATCATGGCGGAGAAAGGCAGGGCTCTCGCGATGGTTTGCAGCCACTCCGGGTAGAACTGCAACGGGATGAGAAAGCCGCCGAGGATGAAGACCAGTTTTTGATAGATCCACATGAACGGGGCAACATCCTCCACCACGAAGGCGGCCAAGCCGATCAGGCAGGAGATGCAGAAATTCAGAACCCAGGCACCAATGATGGCGATGGCCGCGAACAGCCAGCCGTTCAACGCGGGTGGGTTGCCCACCAGCCAGGCCACCATCAAGCTTCCAACCAGGGCGCTGGTGAGCGCGCGGAAGACCGTCTCGCCCATGGAATTGGCGAAGTTGTACCAGAGGAAGCTGTAGGGCTTGTTCAGGATGTATGCAATGGAGCCGTCTTTGACATTCTCTGAGATGTTGCGTGCCAATGCGGGGCGACTGAGTTCCACGGTTTCGGCGAGCATGAGATACCACATCGTGTTGACGAGGGTCATACCGTTGATGGAGTCGGTTCCGGCGGCGGCGAAGGTGACCTTCCACAGTTGGTGGAAGATCCACATGAAGGGGATCATCAACAGGCTGCGCCCGATCAGGTCCATGGGGTAGGCGAGCGAGTTGAAGAGCGTGATCTGGAAGACCGACCAGTATTTGGCAAGTTGCTTCATGAGCGGTTGGCCTGTTCGTAGATCTTGGCGATCACCTCTTCGAGCGGCGGGTCGGCCACGGTGATATCTACAAGTTCGCCGGCGGCGGAGAGATGCGCGATGACCGCGTCCACGGGGGTTTGGGCCGTGTCGAATTTCAGTTTGACGCCATAGCGCCCGACCTTCAAGATCTCCACGCCGGGGAGCGAGAAATCCTTGGCGACCTCCTCGGCATAACGCACTTCCACCAGTTTGCGGGTGAGGAACTTGCGCTTGAGGTTCGACACCTTGTCTTCGTAGACGATCTGCCCGTGATTGATGATGATGACCCGGCGACAAAGCGCTTCGAGATCACCCGCATCATGCGAGGTGAGCAATACGCCGACATTCTCCTCCTCGGCCAT
>CAZJMZ010000199.1:0-1667 GCA_964547115.1 uncultured Anaerolinea sp.
AGGTCGGGAGCCTGCAACATGTAAATGTGCAATGCATGACTCTCGATGTATTCGCCGCAGTACATTAACCGGCGGAGTGCGCGTGCCTGTGGTGAGATTTTGATGCCCAATGCATTCTCGAGCGCGTAGGCAGCGCTCATTTGATAGGCCACCGGGCAGATGCCGCAAATGCGGGCAGTGATGTCGGGCACTTCCTGCAGGAAGCGGTCCCTCAAGAAGCCTTCGAAGAAGCGCGGGGGTTCATAAATATCAAGGCGGATCTCCACGGCTTTGCCATTTTCCAAACCGATGTAGAGGCCACCTTCGCCTTCCACGCGAGCCAGGGCAGGGACTTCGATGTTTTTCATGCGGTCTCCTTTTGGGTGGCGAGCAACTCGTCAGCGAGGGTGCGGAAGGTCGGAGCGTAGCCGCTGATCCCGCGGAAGAGACGCGCGGTCTCGCCGGGGTAGCGTTCCATCTTGAGCAGCATGGTTGACATTGCGTCGGTGTTCACATCCCTGGCCGGGCCGAAGCATCCATAACAGCCGCGTCCCATGGCGGGGCAGATCGCGCCGCATCCGGCCTGCGTAGCGGGTCCGATGCAGGGGACACCTTTATCCACGATGACACAGGATGTGCCGCGCCGTTTGCACTCGAGACAGACCGAATAAGGCGGCAGGTTGGGGCGGCGGTTGTTCAGTAATGCCACGATGACTTCGATCACCTGGGCCTTGTTGACCGGGCAGCCCCATAACTCGAAATCGACCAGAATGTGTTCGGCGATGGGCGTGGCTGTATCGAGATAGTGCAGGTACTCGGGATGCCCGTAGACAATGTCTGCATATTCGCTGGCATTGGCAAAATTACGCAGGGCCTGAATGCCGCCTGCCGTGGCACAGGTACCCAATGCGATCACGGTTTTGGCGTTGGCGCGCACTTCCTTGATGCGCTCGATCTCATGTGGCGTGGTAATGGACCCTTCGACCAGCGCAATATCGTACGGCCCGGGTTTCTGCGAGCGAGTGGCCTCCAGGAAGTAAGCGATGTCGATGGCCTCCGCGAGGCTCAGCAGTTCATCTTCCATGTTCAGGATCGAAAGTTGACAACCATCGCAGGAGGAGAATTTGTAGACGGCGACGGTTGGCTTTTTGGTAGTCATTAGAATTCCTCCACGTTGAAGAAGGATTGGAGCTGGTCGAAGCGGAAGACGGGTCCGTCCTTGCAGATGAAGAAGGGGCCCATCTGGCAATGACCGCATGACCCTTGCCCACATTTCATATTACGTTCGAGCGAGACGTAGATGCTTTCAGGCGGGACGCGGCGTGCCATGGCTTCGAAGATGACAAAGCGGATCATGATCTCCGGTCCGCAGGTGAGGACGGCGGTCTTACGGGGGTCAATGCGGAACTGATAGAACCACATCGGCACCACACCCACGCGCCCGTTCCAATTGGCATCGCCGCGGTCGACGGTGATTTCCACGTCGATGCCTTGCTTGCGCCATTCGGCGTATTCCTTGGGAAACATCAGGTCGCCAGGAGTGCGGGCGCCATACAGCAGAGTGACCTTGCCGTATCTTTCGCGGTTTTGCAGGATGTGATACAACGCCGGACGCAAGGGGGGCAGCCCGATGCCGCCGCAGGCGATGAATACATCGCGGCCTTCCATCTCTTTCATGGGCCAGTAGG
>CAZJMZ010000199.1:1767-5690 GCA_964547115.1 uncultured Anaerolinea sp.
CCGCCGCAGGCGATGAATACATCGCGGCCTTCCATCTCTTTCATGGGCCAGTAGGTGCCAAATGGCCCGCGCAGGCCAACGATATCGCCGACCTTGAGACGACTGACTGCGCGCGTGACATTGCCCACAAAGCGGATCGTGTGTCCAAGCTTCTCGTGGTTCTGCGGGTCGGAACTGATGGAAATGGCTGCTTCGCCAAACCCAGGCAGATAGACCATGTTGAACTGCCCCGGCTCAAAGCGATACGTCTCCTGTTCGAGCGGGTCGGTGAATTTCAGCCAATAGGTTGAGATGCCGTCGGCTTCGGGGGTGATGGCCGTGATCTCGGCCCAGTGTGGCTGGAGCAACCTGTCAGCAGTTGGCTTGATAAGTGTAGGTTCAGGAGCCAGGAGTGTCATCGTTTCACCTCATTGCGCAAGGCGTTGATCTCAGCGGTAATATCGATCTCGGCCGGGCACCACGTAATACACCGGCCGCAACCCACGCAACCCAGTGTGCCAAATTGCTGCTGCCAGGTGCCAAATTTGTGCGAGAGCCATTGGCGGTATCGCGAATAGATGGTGGGGCGGGTGTTGCCCCCAGCCTGATGAGAATATCCGGGATTGAAGCACGAGTCCCACACGCGGGTACGTTTTGTGGCTGCGCCGTCGAGGCTCATTTCATCGGTCGTGTCCCAACAGAAGCAGGTCGGGCAGACTTGTGTGCAGTTGGCGCAGCTCAGGCAGCGTTTCCCGATCTCGTTCCAGTACGGGTCGTCGAGATGGTCAAGGATCAACCCGGGCAGGTCGGACGTGTCCAGGCGGCGGCGCATCTGTTGTTCAGCGTGATTCAGTTTGTGTTCCACGTTCGTGAGTACATAGCCGCTGGCTTCTTCGAACGGGACCCCGGTGAACATGCGCCGACCGATCTGCGAGCCGATGGTCAACACGAATAGGTCATCCAGTTCGGTGAGGTTGAGGTCGAACATTTCCTTCACGCGCGGGCCGGTGCCCATGGAGGAGCAGAAACAGGTCCCGGCTGGATGCGTGCAGTTGACCGAAAGTATGAAGGCGCGCTGGCGACGTCCGCGGTAGATCGGGTCGGTGAAATCTGACCGCATGAAGATGTTGTCCTGGATTTGGATGGCTGCCAGTTCGCAGGCGCGGACGCCGATGAACGCATAACCCGGCGTTTCGGGCTGAGTGTCTGTCGCCTCCCAGCCTTTGCCGTTTTTGTGCAGGGCGAACAACTCCATGCGGGAGGGGAAGAGGAATTGCTTCCACGAATGCGCGCCGGGAATGATATCGAAATAGCGATTGTGCTTTGAGCGTACGAGCCTGAAGTATCCCGGTTTTTGTTCGGTGCTGTAGCCTTGCGGCAGGTCTTCCAGCTTTTCGATCGCTTCATAGACCAGCGACTCATTTTTTACATGCGGCCCGATGACTTCATACCCGGTGATTCTCAGGTTGGCCAGCAGTTGGTTGAAGGCTGGTTTTTCAATGGTGATGGTGCTCCCGATTTCCGGCAGCCGTTCATTAGGCATTTTTTTCCTCCGGGGAGGCGAACATATCCAGCAGTTGCAGGCGTGAGATCAGCAAACGGCTGGATATGATATTCATCAAGCGACGCATGACGATGTAGCCCAGATCATGGTCTTCATCGCAGAGCTTGCGCAACTTGGCCGATTCGATGCCCACTACCGAACCATCCACTACCGCCATGGCTCCCGCTGTGCGTTGGTAATTAGTGGGGGTTACGCTTGACCAGCCAAATACATCCCAGGCTTCAGCGGTGTAGATGCGCGCCTTGCCGCGGTGGGGGATGAAAATATCCAACCCGATCCGGCCCTCCAGAACAATATAGAGAAAATCCTCCTTGTCGCCCTCGCGAAACAAAACCTCTCCGGCGCGGACGTGCCGCACATGGGCGATATCAACGATCTTTTGCAGATGTTCGGGCTTTAACTCGGTGAACCATGGTATTTTTTCCAACTCCCGCCTGACTTCCTCTTTGTAGTGCATCGTAGACTCCTTTCTGGCGTGAGCCAACGCCGCCACCTTGATTGTACTATTTTTCACAAATAAACCCAGTGCAATCTGGCCTGATTCCAGCCGTCGCTTGTCATGCCTGGATGTGCGGGTAGATGTGCTACAATGCGGGACAATTGAAGTGGAGATACGAATGAAAAAGACGATCCAAACTGTTAAAGGCACGCGCGAGTTCTATCCTGAGACGATGGCCTTGCGCAATTTCCTGTTCGAAAAAGCGCGGGCGGCATCGCAGATGTTCGGCTATCAGGAGTACGACGGTCCGTTCATCGAGACCATCGACCTGTATGCGGCCAAGTCAGGCGAGGAACTGGTCAAGAAGCAATCCTTCACGTTCGAAGACCGGGGTGGGGACCTGGTGACTCTGCGCCCCGAATTGACCCCTTCGTTGGCGCGGATGATCGCAGCCCGACAGGGTGAATTGGCCTACCCGGTGCGCTGGTGGTCGTTCGGTCCGTTCTGGCGTTATGAGCAGCCTCAGAAGGGACGTTCGCGCGAGTTCTTTCAATGGAATGTGGATATGTTGGGAGTCAACTCGCCGGAAGCGGACGCTGAGCTGATCGCAGTAGGGGCGACGTTCCTGCGCTCGGTCGGACTTACCCCCGAGCGGGCTCTGATCTATGTCAATAATCGGCGCCTGATGGACTCTGAATTCGATGCGTTGGGCATCCCTTCAGAGAAGCGCCTTGATGTATCCAATCTTGTAGATCGCCGCACTAAAATGGAGCCTGCCAAATGGGATGCCAACGCCCTGGAATTGGGGCTGAACCAAACCCAGCTGGATGGTTTAAAAGCACTCTTGGCCAATTATGACCTTTGGCAAAAAAGTGACGAGTTGACCCGTCTCTTTGCCGCGCTGGAGGCTTTGGGCGTCAGAGAATATGTCAAATTCGACCCGAACATCATGCGCGGCTTGCTCTATTACACAGGGACCGTGTTCGAAGCCTTTGATACCACTGGGTCGTTGAAACGCGCCATTTTTGGTGGTGGCCGTTACGATAATTTGCTTGCCGATGTTGGCGGTCAGCCCCTGTCTGGTGTTGGTTTTGCGATGGGTGATGTGGTTATTGGCATCATTCTGCAGGAGGCTGGCCTGGTACCTGAGTTTCAGCCCAGCCCGGCGCAGGTGTTGGTGACGGTGTTCGACGAGAGTTTGTTGAGGCAATCCTTTGCCCTGGCGGCTGAGTTGCGGCAGGCTGGGTTAAAGGTGATGGTCTCGCCGGAGCCTGCCAAGTTGCAGAAGCAATTCAAGTTTGCTGACAAAATGAAGATGAAGATTGCGCTGGTGCTTGGACCCGATGAAGTACAACAAGGCCTGGTGGTGGTGAAAGACCTCTCGAAGGGTGAGCAGGCTCAAGTGAAGCGTGAAGCGGTGCTTGAGTCTGTAATGAAGATTCTTTCATGATCGAGTTGCGTCCCGTCACCGTTCATAATTGGCAGGCGTTGGTTCGTTTGAAAGTGCGCGAGGACCAAAAGGGGTTTGTGGCATCGAACCTGTATTCGATCGCGCAGGCGCAGTTCGGTGAAGAATTCGAGGGGCATTGGGATCTGTATCCGTTCGGTATCTATGTTGGGGATGATGAGCCGGTCGGTTTTGTGATGTATGGTTTCAATTTTCAGTACCCTGCCTATGAAGCCTTTATCATCCGCCTGATGGTGGCCGATGAGCAGCAAGGCAAAGGTTATGGCCGTGCGGGCATGGAAAAAGTATTGGAGATATTCCGCAACGACGAACGCATCCATACAGTAGGCATCAGTTACGAGCCGCATAATGAAGTGGCTCGAAAATTGTATGCCAGCCTGGGCTTTGTGGAGACTGGCCGTATCGTGGATGAAGAGACCGAAGCTGTCTTGAAATTGAAACCTTGAGACCTTTGAGGTCTAATGGTAAAATCT
>CAZJMZ010000200.1:0-5662 GCA_964547115.1 uncultured Anaerolinea sp.
TCATCGATGCGCTGAAGACCTTCGATTTTGCCAAGGCCGTCATTGATGATGAAATTGCCCAGATGCTCAAGCGTGTCAAACGTGGCATCTCTTTCACCGATGAAGACCTGGCAGTGAACCTCATCAAGGAGGTTGGTCCTGGCGGCTCATACATCGTTGCCAAGCATACGGTCAGCCGCATGAAGACCGAAGCTGTGATGACCAAGCTCGCCGACCGCGATGCCCGTACCATCTGGGAGAAAAAAGGCTCCACCGATATCCATACCCGGGCCATGAACAAGGTGAAAGAGCTCATGACCAAAAATACCGCGCCGCTCATCTCACCAGAGATCGATGCGCAACTCAAGGCTGCCTTCCCGGGGTTGGTGGCGGGTGAGTTGTTGCCCATCGAATAAAATGCCCTGATGAATTTGCCGGTTGGTCATGATTAATAGCGGACCAAAGTTGTCATTACGGAAGAGCATATGTCTCGAAAAATTCGAATCGTTGCTGGCGTTTTGATTTTTGTTACATCCATCACTTTGCTGATCTGGGGGCTTGCTCCCGCACGGCGCGAAACACGGATTCAGACGATTTCGCCCTCCGAGATGCAATTGCCGACACCGACTTCGCTGCAGTTTGATGCTCACTCGTATTTCACCACGGCTCTGACTCAGCCGGAGCTTGCTCTATGAATCGAAAAGCCTTTGCGCCCCTGATGTTTGCAATGCTGGCGATGGGACTGGCGGTGATTGCCTGCGTAAGCGGCGGGAGCGCGCCTCCTGATGCCCTCCCGGTGCCGACTGAGTCATCTGCCGCGGTATCAACCATTGTCCCGGAGTTGACAGCGCAGCCCGCTGTCCCTGAGCGCCGCCGCCTGACCCTGGACTATCCGCCTCGTATCCGGGCCGGCGACTCGGATGTTGTTCGCCTGACATTGGAGATGGACTCGGCTGGTAATCTGACACCCACTGCCATTGTGGAAGGCAATGTGGTGACCGGAGAAGTGATCGAGATCCCCAATCTGTATGAAACCCATCATGTGATCGTGGAGGCCCGATTTGACGTGGCGGGCATCCAGGTTTCACCGCCTGGGCTTTCCAGCCAGACCCTTGAACCGGGCCAAAAAGTGCAATTCTTTTGGAGTGTGAAGCCGGAAGAGGTGGGAGTATATCGTGGGACGATCTGGGTGAATCTGCGGTTTGTGGATAAAGTCAGTGGTGAGGAAAGCCAAAGGGCAGTATCAGCCCAACTGGTGGAGATCGAGGCGGCCAGTCTGTTTGGGATTCCTGCCAATGTGGCGCGTATAGCCGGCGGGGTGGGGTCGGTAGTGGGGGCGGTCGTCGGATTGCCGTTTTTTGAAGATATTGTCAAATATCTCTTCCAACGACGCCGGAAAAAGGCCGCATGAATATGACGAAAATCACCTAAAATATTGACAAGCGTTCAATAACGGGCGTTTGTTCTTTATGGTACAATGCCCAACGTTGTAAGACATCTTTTTGCCCGGAGACGTCAATGAATCCATGGATTTACGTTGGTCTGTTCTTTATCGTTGGTTTGATCATCCCGGTGGGGGCTATCACCGTCGCATGGATTTTAGGACCCAAGAAACCCAATCCCATCAAAATGACAACCTATGAGTGCGGTATTGAAACCGTGGGTGACTCATGGGTGCAGTTCAAGGCGCAGTATTACATTTTTGCGCTGGTGTTTCTCATCTTTGATGTGGAGACGGTTTTCCTATTCCCGTGGGCGGTTAGGCTGGGACAGCTGGGGTTGTTCGCTGTGATCGAAGGCATCGTCTTCATTCTCATTCTGTTGGTCGGGTTGGTTTATACCTGGCGCAAAGGGATGTTGGAGTGGGCATAACCGTAGAGTACTAAATG
Organism: uncultured Anaerolinea sp.; assembly: GCA_964547115.1. Lineage (GTDB taxonomy): Bacteria > Chloroflexota > Anaerolineae > Anaerolineales > Villigracilaceae > Defluviilinea. The sequence continues at coordinate 1,869 of CAZJMZ010000200.1, forward strand.
CTGAAGGCTGATTGGAATATATCCACTCAGCCTTTTCTTTGTGTCAATCGAACGAAACGCCGAAATTTAAATCTCCGCCAGTTGGCGGACATCAAGACTCGCACAGGAGCGATGTATGAGTTTTTGGAAGGACCCTCTTAAAGTTGCCGCAGATTGGCTGATGGGGCTGTTTTCAGGCTGGGGTATGCCTGAGGTTGCCGCGCAGATCCTGATCGCCTTTCTCGGCGTGCTCATTTTGATCACCCTCTTGATGGTACTGGATATCTTCCTGGTTTGGGTGGAGCGCAAGGTGGTTTCGCGCTTTCAGGACCGCATCGGTCCCAACCGGGTGGGGCCGTTCGGCTTGATCCAGCCGTTTGCAGACATCATCAAGCTGCTGATCAAGGAAGATATCACCCCCGGCGGCGCGGATAAGGTTGTATACAACATCGCGCCGATGCTCTCAATGATGGCGGTGTTGATCCTGTGGGCGGTGGTGCCCATTGCACCGAACATCCTCGGCGTGGACCTGAACATCGGCGTGTTGTATATCATTGCCGCAGGTGCGTTGGGAACCCTGGCGATCATTATGGCGGGCTGGTCGTCAAACAACAAGTATGCGTTGATCGGCGCGTTCCGTCAGGTGGCAGTGATGGTTTCTTTCGAAGTGCCCATGCTGACCATGCTGCTGATCCCCACGATCTTTGCCGGGTCAATGAGCACGAGCGCCATCATCGGCGGACAGGATATCTGGTACTTCTTCATTTCTCCGCTGGCGGCTTTGATCTTTTTGGTGGCGGCCATTGCTGAATTGGGCCGTGCGCCGTTCGATCTGGCCGAGGGTGAATCGGAACTGGTTTCCGGTTTCAACATTGAGTATTCGGGCATGAAGTTTGGCATGTTCTATGCCGGTGAGCTGTTGCATGCCTTTACGTTCGGCGGCTTTTGGGCGATCCTGTTCTTTGGCGGGTTCCGCTTCTTTGGTTTGGAGCAGGTCAGCCCGTTTCTGGCGATCGCAGTGATCCTGTTCAAAGCCTTTTTGGGCTACTGGATCATCATGTGGGTGCGCTATACCTTGCTGCGCATTCGCATTGACCACATGCTGGCGTTCAATTGGAAATTCCTGACCCCGCTGGCCTTTGTGTTGTTGATGGTCACGGCCTTGATGAATGCCCTGCTCAAGGACCTGCCTGACTGGCTGTTCATCGGCGGCATGTTCCTTTCGAATGTGGTGGTGGCGTGGGTGGCGTTAGAGATCGCCCGTACTGCAAGCCGCAAGGAACGTGAGCGGGTTGAAGGCCCCAAAACGGTTGAGGTTGCACATCATTAGTTGGATGTGGAGATTGTATGACTGGTGAACAAATCTTGTTTTTAGTGGTCGCCGGGGCGACGCTGGTCACGGCCTTGCTGGTGGTGACGACGCGTAACCTCGTTCATGCCGCGTTGTGGCTGGTGGCGACGCTGTTCGGCGTGGCGATCGTCTACGCTTTGTTGCATGCGAGTTTTCTCGCGGTGGTGCAGGTGGTGGTGTACATTGGTGCCATCGCCATTCTGTTCATTTTTGCGGTGATGCTCACCCGCAAGGACATGCGCGATCAAGGTCCGCAGACGAACCGCAATGGCTGGTTCGGTGCGGTGCTGGCAGCGTTGGTATTTGGCGGGCTGGTCTCCCTGCAACAGGGGTGGAGCGGCATCTCGAAGACCGCAGCAGCCTACCCGGTGGATTTTGATGCGGTGAGCGCACTCGGCAATGCGTTGACGTCGCCGGATGCATATGTCCTGCCGTTCGAAGTCGCCTCGGTCCTGTTGGTGGCGGCCATGATCGGCGCGGTGTATGTCGCGTTCAACCGGAAATAGGAGGCGAGAAATGGTTCCACTTTCCTGGTATTTGACCTTTTCCGCGGCGTTGTTCAGCATTGGCTTGTTCGGTATGCTCTCGCGGCGGAATGCAGTGGCCATCCTGCTGGGTGCAGAGTTGATGTTGAATGCGGTCAATGTAAATCTGGCGGCGTTCTGGCGTTACGGCAACCTGACGGACATCACCGGCCAGGTGTTTGCGATCATCGTGTTTGCAGTGGCTGCTGCTGAAGTTTCAGTAGGCCTGGCGCTGGTGATCTCGGTCTATCGCCGCCGCAATACCGTCATTGCCGACGATCTGGATTTGTTGAAATGGTAATTCGTATTGCGTATTACCTATTACGCAATATTGGAGGCTGATTGATGACGACAGAAACATTAATCTGGTTGATCCCCCTGCCGCCCGCGCTGGCGTTCTTCCTGATCGTGCTGTTCACCAACCGGAGCAAGGCCCTCAGTCACACCGTGGCTGTGGGTGCCGCCTTGCTTTCCTGGGTTGGGAGCATGGTTGTGTTTGTGCGCGCGCTGGGGGTGGAGCATCTGGGCGAGCATCCGTTCGAATCGTCCATTCCCTGGCTGCCGACCGGTGATACCTGGTTCCGCATTGGGGTGTTGATCGACCCGCTTTCCGCTGCGGTGCTGTTCTTCGTAGCGTGGACGGTCTTGATGATCTTCCTGTACAGCGTTGGGTATCATAACTTTGGTCAACCGGCGGGCGACCATGACCACAAGGGCTTGCCCCCGCACGGTGCGACCATCGAAGAGCACGGCCACAAGCATGTGGTGCCTTCGGTGGAGCCGATGTACTCACGCTTCTTTGCGTTCATTGGCTTGTTCGCATTTGGCATGTTCACCCTGGTGGTCTCGGATAACCTGCTGACCCTGTTCGTGGGTTGGGAGATCATGGGTTTGTGCTCCTACCTGTTGATCGGGTTCTGGTATGGCAAGCCCTCCGCCCGCAATGCGGCGGTCAAGGCGTTTATGACCACCCGTATCGGCGATGTGTTCATGTTGTTGGGGATTGCGTATTTATATTCCACAACCGGGACCCTGACCTTCCGTGAGATATTCAATGAAGAAGTGCTGCATACGCTGGCCTCTGTGCCCAGTGGTTTTCTGGGTTTTTCGGCTGCCGGGCTGATCGGCTTGTTGCTCTTCATCGGTACGGTTGGTAAATCGGCGCAGTTCCCGCTGCACGTCTGGTTGCCCGACGCGATGGAAGGTCCGACCCCGGTCAGTGCCATGATCCATGCTGCCACCATGGTTTCGGCGGGTGTGTATGCGGTCATTCGCATGTTCCCGATCATCAGCCTTGACCATAACACGATGGCCATCGTCGCCTTTATTGGCGCGTTTACGGCCTTGTTCGCCGCCACGATCGCGGTGGCGCAGAACGATATCAAGCGTGTGCTGGCCTACTCCACGATCTCGCAATTGGGTTTCATGATCGCTGCGCTGGGCATTGGCGCTTACATTGCAGCGGTGTTCCACCTCATTACCCACGCTTTTTTCAAAGCCCTGCTCTTCCTTGGCTCCGGCTCGGTCATTCACGGCATGGAACACGGTGTCCTGCATACGGGCAACCACAAGGTAGATCCGCAGGATATGTTCAACATGGGCGGCTTGAAGGACAAGATGCCCGTCACGTTCTGGACCTTCCTCATCGGTGGCTTTGCCCTTTCTGGTTTCCCGTTGGTCACAGCGGGTTTCTGGTCAAAGGATGAGATCTTCGCCGATGCCTTTGCCAACGGTCACCTGTTCGTGTTCGGGACACTGGCCCTGGCTGCCTTCCTGACTGCCTTCTACACCATGCGCCAGATCACGCTGACCTTCCTGGGCGAACCGCGCACAAAAGAAGCGGAACATGCGCAGGAAACTCCCTGGACGATGACGCTGCCGCTTGTCATCCTTTCGGTCTTTGCCGTCGGGTATGGCTGGGTTGGCATCCCTGAACATTT
>CAZJMZ010000201.1:0-5625 GCA_964547115.1 uncultured Anaerolinea sp.
CCATGCCGCGCAGGACAACGTAGGTGCCGACCACCGCGCAGACAATGCCCACGAGTACAGCGGCCAGCATGCCGCGTTGCATGAATTCGTATTGGAGGGGTGTTCGCAACAGGTCAATGAACGTGGTCATGTGCGCCTTCGTCACAACAATCATCCACGTTTAAAATATTTTGCCCATCCACGGGTTTTAGTCGGCCGCCGTAGGCTTGCAGTAAATTGTCGGTGTGCAACACGGTTGCTGGAGCGTCGAATGCGATGATGCGATGATTTAACAGCAGAATACGGTCAAAGTGAGCGGCAGCCTGGTCCAGATCGTGAGTGGCGACCATCACGGTGACACGTTCCTGTTTGAGCCGGTCAAGTAGAGTCAAAATGCCCTCCTGTGAAGGCGCATCCAGTCCGGTGAGCGGTTCATCCATCAGCATCAGTTCGGCTTCCTGTGCGAGGGCACGGGCGATGAACATGCGCTGCTGCTGTCCGCCAGAAAGCTGGCTGATCTGCCGGGAGGCCAGGTTGGTCAACTCCACGGTCTCGAGCGCGTGGCGCACCACATCCCAATCCCTTTTGTGCGGCCAGTTGAACGGGCCCAGTTTGGCCGAGCGGCCCATCATCACCACGTCGGCCACGCTGACGGGGAAGGCCCAATCCACCTGGTTGCGCTGGGGAATGTATCCGATGCACACATGCGCGCCGGGGCGTGAGCCAAAGATGTTCACCTCACCCGCTTGCGGCTGCAGCACGCCCGCCACGGCCTTGATCAGCGTGCTCTTGCCTGCGCCGTTCGGGCCCACGATCGCAATGCGTTCACCCTCGTGCAGGTGAAAGGTGATGTCCTCCAGCGCAACGCGTCCGTTATAGCGCACGGTGAGATGCGCAACATCGAGAATGGGTTGGTCGGTTTTGTGGTGTGTGTTGGGGTACATACGTTCATTGTAGCGCATCGACGATCAACGCCACATTCGCTTTCATCATTTCGATATAAGTCGGGGCGGGGGCACCGTCCGTCAATGATTCAAGATGCAGTCCGGTCACGACTCTTACGCCGGTCTCCTGGGCGATCTGTTGCGCCAGAGCATCGTTCTCCACTTCACCTAAAAAGATGGCGGGCGCGCCGGAGGCCTTGATGGATTCAACCGCTGAAGCGATCTCCTGTGCCGAGGCGCTGGCCTCCGAACTGAAGCTCGGCAGGATCGTATCCACCACGGTGAAGCCATAGCGTTCGGCAAAGTAGCCCATCGATTCGTGATTGGTCACCAACAGGCGGCGTTCGGTCGGGATGGACTGTACCTGAGTCTTAATCCATGCATCGAGTTCATTGAGTTGCGAGATATATGCCTCGGCATTGGCTTTGTACATCTCTGCGCCTGCCGGGTCCGCCTGGCTCAACCCATCGCGGATGTTCTCTACATAGGTGATGACGAGGTTTGGGTCGAGCCACATGTGCGGATCGCCCGCCTCATGCTCATCGGTACCTGTTTCGGTTTCATGAGCCTCTGCTGCCCCTGCGCGCGGTTCCAGACCCTCGGTCGCTGTGATAACCAGCCGTTCACCATCGGCATTCTCCAGCAACGGCTCGATGAAGTGCTCATACTCCAGACCGTTGATGATCAACACCGTGCTATCTGAGATCTTCACCACATCGGTTGGCGTGGCCTGATAGGCGTGCGGGTCTGCTCCAACGGGCAGTAGGGAGGTCACGGTTGTGCGGTCACCGGCCACGTTTTGGGCGATATCGGCGAGGAAGGTGGTGGAGGCGAGCACGGTCAAGGGGCGGTCTGTATTTTGAGGGGCCGGGCTGCAACCGGTGAAGAGAGAAGCGGCAAGCAGTGTTCCTAAGATGATATTGAAAACCTTTTTCATTTAAAACTCCTAAAATTTATCCCTCACCAAGTGAGGGATTTTGTATTGAAAAAGTCAGGGCATGCAGGTTAGCGGCAACTGGCGCATACTCCAAATAATTGCAACCAGTGTTCTGTGATCTTGTAGCCGGTCTTGCGGGCGATGGAGTTGATCAGGCCTTCCAGGTCGTCGCCTTCGAAAAAGGTCACCGCGCCACAGCTTTTGCATAACAGCAGATGTTCGTGCCCCTGGCTGGCGGCAATGAATGCCTGGCAACCACCCGGTTGATGTACTCGTTGAATGAGGTGCAGTTCCTCGAGCTTTTCGAGAGTACGATACACCGAGACCAGGCCCAATCCGGGATTCTTTTTGCGGGCTTGTTCAAAGACTTCGAGCGGGGTGAGGGCGTGGTTGGTGCCAACGATCAGGTTCACCACCGCGCGGCGTGCGGTGGTGAGGCGGTAGCCATTGTCCTGTAATTGTTCAAGCCAAAGTTCAGCGCTCATGGGCCTTCTTTTTATTGAAAATCATTTTCAATAATTATATGGTGACAGGGTATGCCTGTCAAGGTCATCTCGCTGTTTTATGGGCTCACCCATTGGGCTTGGTAGCCGTTCAGGGCCAGGTCGGTGATGCGGCCTGAAACTACATCGATGATCTGAACGCGCGGTGCGGCCGCCGCTGAGTCGGCAGCTTGAACGTCGTATAAAAGGTACTGTCCATCTCGTGACCAGGCAAGGCGGCCGTGTACCAGGTTGGGCGTTTGGGTGAGAGGGTGTACGTTGCTGCCATCTGCGCGCATCACCCAGATCTGATCGCCCTGTTCCACGGTGAGGTCGCGCCGGAGCATGGCGATCCAACCGCCATCAGGAGACCAGGTTGCGAACAGTGTTTCGTGATCAGTATCCGGCCCAAGGGTGATGGTTTTGTCGGCAGCGATTTGATAGACAAGCACCTGGGTAATGGTTTGCTGGTTTTCCAGTACGGTTACGTCGCGCAAGAGGAGTGCCGTACTGTCTGGCGACCATTCGGCACCAGCCGTATGCGGGTTGCTCACTAAACGACTCTCGCCGGTTTGCAGGTTATATAGCCGCACCCCATCAGTGGCTGTGTAGCTCAACCAGGCGCCATCTGGCGACCAGCGCGGATTCGAACCGGGCAGGTTCAGCGTTTGAAACAAAGGCTTGTGCTCTCCGGTCTGCAAGTTCAGCCACCATGGAGTAGCTACCACATTGGTGTTCTTGCCGGCTCGTTTCAAATATTCGTAGATGACCTCGGTCCCATTGGGAGCAAAGACCGGCCGTGAACAAAGCGCCTGGCTGCAATCCAGCACCTGGGTCCGTTCCCGGGTTGCCAGGTTTACCAGCCAGAAGCCATTATCGAAATTTTCGTTCTGGGTGGCGTAGAGCACCTGCGAACCGTCCTGCGCCAGGGTATAACCGGCCACATGCTCGGATGCTCCACTTAACAAGAACACTCCATCTGGTGTCTTTAAGAACAATTGCTTGCGTTCATCTGGCCCATCGGCCAGATATAGGATGTGCGCTTCCTGCACAAGGGCCGAGCCAGCCCCTGCTGACCGCAGCTCATCTGTAAACCGGACGTAAGCACTGAATGACAAGGCCATACCCAGGGCCAGTACCACTACTGCGCTGACCAACGGCAACACCGGGGCGGCCCGTTCAAATATTCCTACGCGGTCAAAAAGCCTGCGGCTGTTCACCATCAACAAGCCAATGATGATCAAGACCAGGGCGAGTCCAAAACTAAAGGCTACGATCAAAGCCAACCCAAGGATGATGCGATTGATCGCAATGGCCACCAGGAGGATCGCGATGGCATCAGGGCAGGGTACCAACCCTCCACTGACCCCTAAAGCGATCAAGGAGCGCCAGGTGATAGTCTTTGGCACCTCATGCGAATGAAGCCGCCCATCTCCGTGATGGTGTAACCCTGCGTTCAAGGCCTGGATCTGGACCTGGCCTTGTGGCTTTTTCACTGCTGCGGTTGGCCTTGGAGTGAGTGCGATCTTTCTTGGCGGGGGGGTGGGTTTCTGTCTCCATACCCGATACCGTTGCAGTAACAGATACCCTCCCAGGCCAAGGATGAGCAAGCCGGAAAGCAATTCCAAAGCTGGAATGAAGACAGTGGGTAAAAAATATTGGGATACTGCCAGTGTCACAATCCCGATCAACAACACAGAACCGGTGTGCGTAAGAGTCACGATGGTGCCCAGCACGATTGCATGCCATGAGGTTCCGCGTGAGCCAACTAGATATGCGGCAACCAGGGTCTTGCCATGGCCGGGCGTAAGGGCGTGCAGGGCGCCCAGTACAAGCGAGATGCCTAAAGCCAGTACATAAAATGAGGTGGAGGCTTCGTCCCTGCGTATCAAGTCAAGCAACACTTCGCGGGAGGTGATGTCGGCGGGTTCAGGGGTCGATGTTCTTTCAGGCTGGCTTGTGGTGTTCTGGGGTGCCGTCCGCAGCGCTGGCAGGCTGGAGTCCCACTCTATCCACAAAGGTGTTTCGATCGATGCCTGTTTGGCTGGGGGGACCACTGTCACCGAAATTTGCGGGCCATTCTGCAATGGGGTGACAAACTGCAGGTCGTCCTTGACCGTGAGGTGATACCAGGACGTCGATAGGCCCGGCTCCATATCGTTCTTGAGAAGCAGTTCGAACGGTTGGTCCGGGTTCACTGTCCATGGGGCCGAGAGATGAAGGGTGATCGTCTCTCTCCCGGATTGAAATGCCTCCAGACTCGAAGGGAAATCCGATGCCTCCAATTGTAGTGGCAAGCCTGCTCCGTCAAGCGAGGCCGACAGGGAGATGAGGTTGTTCTGTGCCCACGCCTGCTGCTCTGGGTCGCTGAGCATTTCATCCCTGTCCCGATCCACCTGGAACCAGATATAGGCGATCAGCATGGGGCCAGGTTTAAGTTCCCAATCGATGGTCAGGCCCTGGGCGGCGACCTCGGCATGGATCACATGAACATACCCATCGGCTGGATGTGCCAGCGCCGTGCTGATGGGCACAGCGCAAAAGATCAGGAGAATGAGCAGGATACTGTAACGGTGTTTGTATTTCAACATGAGGCTTCAGGGCAACCAGCGTGACATGACTCCCTCTGCCAACACGCGGGGTTGTTGCAGGCCCGGCATCCAGAGCGCTACTTGAGGTTTATACAATCCTTGCAGATTGAATTGTTGAAAGATCACGGCCCTGCCCCACAGATCCCAGCGTGGATCGTTATAGGCGTAGCCGGTCTGTTCCACCATGGCCTGCCCATCACGGGTGTATGGGTCCATCAACCAGAGCGCCATCGAAGGGTCGTTTTCACGGGGTCGCAATCCCAGCACGATCTCGCTTTTCACAGGTGACCAGGCCAGAGCATTGTAGGCATAGTCCCGAGCGTCATTTTCTCCAAAGATGGTGAGGATCTCGTTGATCGTGATCTTGGCGAGATGGACGCGGGTGCGTATGCCGTCTGTGCTGCTTTCCACATCGGTGTAAATGAAGGCTGAACCATCTTGCGACCAACTCACCGGGCTGCCGGTTTGAGAGGTGATCGTGACCTGTTGGCTGGTCACCAGGTCTAGCAGGCGAATCTCGTCTTTGATCCCGTCATACGAGGATAGGCGGGTACCATCTGGTGACCACGTGGGGCCATACCCAATGATCTGCTGGTCTTCATATAAAGGAGCATCGGTCCGGGTCTCCAGGTTGAAAATGTGGATGCGGGGCGCTCCAAACGATAACTCGCCGGTGGGAGCGGCTGCTTCGC
>CAZJMZ010000202.1:0-5591 GCA_964547115.1 uncultured Anaerolinea sp.
CCTGCGTGGAGGTGTGCGCCTTGCAAGGTCAGATAGCCCGGCGCCCAAAAATCCACGCTGAGGCTGGTTGTGATCCGCTGGGTGGTTTGGGTGCGGACTTGTTGCATAATCTGTCCGGTGGCAACAGCCGGCGAAACCGATACGACCCACTGCAAATACTGGGGATTAATGGAGACAAATTCCAGTTTCCAGTTGTTTAAAAGACAAATTTCCTGAAGCCACTCAGCCAGCTGCTCAGGGAGGTCTCCGGTCAGTTCGCAACCGGGGTCGCTCGGGAGCAGGAAGCAGGTGTATGTCAGGTTGTAGCCATCACGCTGGATGGTCTCAAAGGTGACGCCTTGGTCGTGGTGGGTCATGATGGCAATAGGCGTTGAACTTTCAATTTCAGAGATCCGATGCAATCTCGATAAAGAGGGTCACTACTTTCGGGTCGAAGTGGGCGCCGGATTCGGCCTGGATGTAGGCGAGGGTCTTTTGCTTGTCCCAAGCCGGTCGGTAGGGACGATCCGAGGTCAAGGCGTCCCAGACATCCACAACGGCGAAGATGCGGGCAGCGAGGGGAATTGCATCGCCTTTCAATCCACGCGGGTAGCCTGTACCGTCCCATTTCTCATGGTGGCAATAGGGGATATCGAGGGCTGGGCGCAGGTAAACGATGGGATACAACATATCGTAAGCTAGTTGGGGATGCTGGCGCATGAACTCCCATTCTTCGGGGTCAAGTCGGGCTGGCTTGAGCAGGATGGAATCGGGAATGCCCAATTTGCCCATATCGTGCAGCAGGGCGCCGCGACGGATGTGCACCCGTTCGGCGTCGCTTAGCCCAAAGGCTTTGGCCAGCTTCAGCGTAAGTTCAGTCACACGCTGGGTATGGCCTTCGGTCTCCTTGTCGCGCAGGTCCATGGCTCGGGACCAGCCTTCGATGGTTTCGTCGTAGGCGCTCAGCAGGTCCTGGTGGGCATCTTTGAGCTGGCGGCGCTCGTCCATCAACTTGTGATAGCGGTCGAGGCTGGTGATGGTGCGCAGGCGGGTGCGTAGTTCGTGGCGATTGAACGGCTTGGTGATGAAGTCGTCGGCGCCGGAGGCCAACCCGCTCAACATCGATTGCTGGTCATCCAAAGCGGTGAGAAACAGTATGGGGATCTCGGCAAGGTATTTTTCATTGCGAATGGTACGACAGACCTCGAAGCCATCCATGCCGGGCATCATGATATCCAGCAGGATCACATCAGGTCGAAGCGCACGAGCCTGCTCCAGGGCCTGCGGACCGTTCTCCACCAAGGTCAATTCGTAGCCTTCCGGTTCAAGAATGGATGCCAATGTATCGCGGTTCGAAGCATCGTCATCCACGATCAGGATCTTGCTTTTTTCGTCTCTCATGACAACCTCGCTTCGAGTGCCACTGGCTCTTCGAGCCGCGCTTCAGGAAGCAGCAATTCGACGGTCACACCGGGGCCGTCATTCCTGTTCATGATGTGACACTGCCCGCCTGCACCCCAGACAATGGTGCTCACAGTGGAAAGCCCTAGGCCCATGCCGGGTGCTTCACCTGTAAAATCCTTTTCGCCCTGATAGTAGGGCCGCCAGGCCTCGGCCAACTGCTTGGGAGATAAAGCCATGCCGTTATCTGACACTCGAATGGCGATGGTCTGGCTGGTGCTCTGCATGATATCGACTGTGACCTCCGGCTCGCTGGAAGGGTGGAATTTCTTTGAATTTTCCATGAGTTCCCAGAGCAGCACCTCGAGCGACTGGATCGACAGGGTGAGGCGTGCATTCTCGGCTTTCGGCTCAACGCGCACCCGGGCCGGGCGAATACCCACATCCAAAGATACTTTTTCAACCAGTTGAGTGAGCTCGTCAACCGTACAGCCCGCGGCATCCTCCGGCCGGGTGCTCAAGTTCGAATATTTCAAAACCCGGTCCAATGATTCGTGCAGGCGCCTGGCACCATGCAAAGCGGTTTTGGCAAATTGGGTGATCTCATCTTGCGACATTTGCGGTGCCATGCGTGCCAACAGATCGAGGCTGGAGACAATATGTGTTACCGGCGTGCGGATCTTATGGGCGATCGCTTCGCCAAAACTGCGGGTGTTGCGCCGGTTGAGGATATCGGCGGTCACATCGCGCAGGCGGATAATGCGGGCACGTGGCGCGCCCTCCGTCCCCGGGTTCTCAAAGAGCGCCACTTCCAGCCAGAATTCATGCGCAGTATCCGATTCAGGACGGACGAGATAGCGGTTCTGTGCCGCGCTCATGGTCAGCACCGGCCACCCTTCCCAGGCCGGTTCGGGGTGCGGCGTGTATTGGCGCAAGACCACATCCATGAACCTGGCCTCGATCGGCTGGTTGGGTTGGGCATCAAGCCCCAGGTAAAAACAAGCGCGCGAGTTGGCGAACAGGATACGGTCATCAGTATGCACTTGCAGGTATCCATCGCTGGATTTTTCGGCGATCCATGAGGTGATCAGGTCGCGTTCGTGCAGCAGACGGTAGCGGTTGAGGCGGGTGATGGTGCGCACGCGCGCACGTAATTCTGCGCGGTCAAACGGTTTGGAAATAAAATCATCAGCCCCGGCATCGAGGCAGGCGATGCGGGTGTTGCGGTCGTCCAACGCAGTGACCATCACCACCGGCACTTCGGCCAGGCCGGGCGAACGGCGTATATGCTGGCAGACCTCCATGCCGTCCATTTCAGGCAGCATCAGGTCCAGCAGAATCAAATCAGGTTTTAGCACGGTGGCCTTTTCAAGGGCTTCGCGGCCAGTGCTGGCAAACTCAAGTTGATAGCCCTGATTGACCAGGACCGATTCGATCACCCGACGGCCGCCCGGTTCATCATCAACGATCAGGATGGTTGGTTTCATGCAGTCTCCAGATGTTGCCATGATAGCCGTTTCCACACCCCTGTCGATACGGGAAAACCCTATTCTTCCTCGCGGTTTATATCCACCAGGCGGTATTGGACCGCAACCCGCACCAATCCGGCCAGATTACGGACGTTCAATTTTTCCATCAGGCTGGCGCGATGCTTTTCAACCGTTTTCTCGCTGACGAATAACAACCGGGCAATTTCAGCACTGGTATGCTCCTCAGCGATCAGTTGCAAAACCTCCTTCTCGCGGGGCGAGAGGCCATCCAGCGGGTTACCCGTGCGGAAGGCCGGCCCCGGCTTGATGACATTCTCCACCACGATCTCAGAAATGACACTGCTCAGGTACGTCTCTCCGGCCGCCACGGCATGGACTGCACGCAATAGTTCATCGCTGACCGACGATTTGAGAATATAGCCACGCACCCCTTGTTGCAAGGCCTGATGCACAAAGCCCGCATCAGAATACATGGAAAGTAACAGGATGCGCGTTTGCAATTTCAGGTCGCGAATCTGGCCGGCAGCCTGAATCCCATTCAGGCGCGGCATCATGATATCCATCACCAGCACATCGGGCTTCAGTTCACGGGTATGCTCCACGGCCTCCTGGCCGTTCGAAGCCTCAGCCATTACATGAATATCCCCGCTTTGTTCCAATAACGCCCGGATACCCGCCCGCACCAAGAGATGGTCTTCAGCGATCACTACATGGATCATAATGCCTCCCGTGAATTGATGGGCAGTGCGGCAGCCAAAATGGTGCCACGCCCAAGGTGTGATGTTAAGTTAAAGGAGCCACCTGCAAGGGTCAGGCGCTCTTGCATACCCGCCAGACCCAGGCCTTGTTTCTCGTTCTGCCCAGGTTCAAAACCCCGGCCGTTATCTTGCACGGTCAGCGTGAGGGTGTGGCTTTCGGTAGTCATTTCCACCCAGACCCGGTTGGCTTGGGCATGTTTGACGATATTATTGAGCGCCTCTTGTAAGACCCGATACAACGTGATGTTGTACAGGTCTGGCAGAGCGGGTAGGGTTTCCTCGATCTCAAGTTCCACCGGCAGACCAGTGCGGCGGGTAAATTCGGTACAGTAGGTCTTGATGGCGTCCTTCAAGCCCAGGGCCTCCAGCACGGGCGGGCGCATATCCTGCGCCAATTGTCGGATCTTGACCGAGGTCTCGTAGGTATGCTGGTAAAGTGCCTGCAGACGCTCGAAGAGTTCTGCGACCGGGATGGTCAGGTCGTTCTGCAAATTGCGGATCTCCAGCATGTTGGCTGTGAGGGCCTGCCCCAGGTCATCGTGCAGTTCACGCGAGAGGCGCAAGCGTTCCTGTTCCTGGGCCTGCATCACCCGCTCTGCCATGCGCCGCAACGACTCGCGTTGTTCCATGAGGGTGTGATAGCGGTTGAGGCGGGTGATGGTACGCACCCGCGCGCGCAGCTCATGACGGTCCACGGGCTTGGCGAGGAAGTCATCGGCGCCAGCTTCGATGCCTTTCAGAAGCGAGGCAGAATCATCGAGGGCCGTGAGGATGACGATCGGGACCTCGGCAACTTGAGGGTTGGAACGGATGCGGCGGCAGACTTCGAAGCCATCCATGCCGGGCATCATCACGTCCAACAGGATCAGGTCAGGGTGCAGGTCAGCTGCCAGTTCCAAAGCCTGCTGGCCACTTTCGGCTGTGGCTAGTTGGTATCCTTGACCTTCGAGAATGGCATACAGAGCTTCACGGGCTGAGGGCGAGTCGTCAACGATCAGAATTTTGCTCATAAGTTTTTCCTGGTAGTTTATGTAAGATAAGTCTCAATGGTTTTGACCAATTGCTTGAGGTTGACCGGTTTACTGATGTAATCGTTCATGCCGGCTGCCAGGCAGCGCTCACGATCACTGGGCATGGCCAGCGCCGTCAGCGCCAAAATGGGTGTGGACTGCAAAGTAACCTCCTGCCGGATATAGCGGGTGGCCTCCAGACCATCCATGCCCGGCATTTGCACATCCATCAGGATCAGCGCCGGGCGCACCGCCCGCGCCCGGTTGATGCCATCCAAGCCGTTGCGCGCCACCTCCACGTGATACCCCGCAAGTTCCAGATAGTCTGTCACCATCATGACCACATGGTCGGTATCTTCCACCAACAAAATGGTCGGGCGCTCTCCATTGGCGCGTTCCGTCACCGGATGGAACTTGCCTGTGGCTTTCAGTCGTTCGCTGGGTTCCAGCATCAGGTCTGGCTCCCAGGGCAGGGTGAGAATGAAGCGGCTGCCAAGTCCGGGCGTGCTTTCCACCCGGATGCTGCCGCCATGCAGGCGGGCCATTTCGGCCACCAGCGCGAGGCCCAGCCCTGTGCCCGCACTCTCCCGTGAGAGGCGCGAGTCCAATTGCACGAACGGTTGAAAGAGTCGAGGGATATCTTTTTCTGCGATGCCGATGCCTTCATCCCACACGGTGATGAGCAGGTGCGTCGTTTCCGGGTCCAGCCGCGCTTCGAGCCCCAGCCGGCCATTATCAGGCGTAAACTTCACTGCGTTGCTCAACAGGTTGACGATCATTTGCTTCAGGCGCCGTTCATCGGCCCGCACCAACCCAATATTACCCGCCACTTCAAAATTGAGCGTCTGATTTTTTTTCTGCGCCAATTGTTTGACCATGCGCAAGCTCGCATCACACACCCCCTGGACATCGACGCTCTGCAATTCCAGCCTGATCTGCCCTGATTCCACTTT
>CAZJMZ010000203.1:0-5587 GCA_964547115.1 uncultured Anaerolinea sp.
CGTACCGGCGCGCGCCTGCTCTCGGTCATCAATGACGAAGAGAACAAGGTCTTCAGTATCAACTTCCGCACGACACCCAAAGACTCCACCGGCGTGGCGCACATCATGGAACACAGCGTGCTGAACGGTTCGGAGAAGTACCCGGTCAAGGAACCGTTCGTCGAGTTGATCAAAGGCTCGCTGGCCACGTTCATCAACGCCATGACCTATCCCGATAAGACCCTGTACCCGGTGGCCAGCCAGAACCTGCAGGACTTTTACAACCTGATCGATGTGTACATGGACGCCGTGCTGCATCCGTTCATCAGCAAGCAGACAATGATGCAGGAGGGCTGGCACTACGAGATCAACGACGTCAACGACCCGCTGACTTACAAAGGCGTTGTGTTCAACGAAATGAAGGGCGCCTATTCCGACCCGGATGGCGTGCTCGAAACGCGCGTGGTTGAGTCGCTCTTCCCCAAACACATCTATGGTGTGGATTCCGGTGGCGACCCGCGCCATATCCCGGAACTTACCTATGAAAACTTCCGCGCCTTTTGGGAAACGTATTATCACCCCTCGAACGCCTTCATCTTCTTCTATGGCAACGACGACCCCGACCAGCGCTTGAAGTTGATGGAAGCCTATCTCAAGCCCTATACCAGGAAGCGGGTCAAATCCACGGTGCCACTGGCGAAGAAGTTCAAGAAGCCGAAGCAGGTCAAGGCCTATTACGATGCGGGCGGCGAAAAAGACATTGCCAAAAAACATTTTGTCACCGTCAACTGGGTGCTGCCCGATTCGTCTGACGCTGTGCTGAATTACAGCCTGCGCATTCTCGGCCATATCCTCATCGGCACACCCGCCTCCCCGCTGCGCAAGGCTTTGCTCGATTCCGGTCTCGGTGAAGACCTGGCCGGCACCGGCCTCGAGACCAGCCTGCGGCAATTGGTCTTCTCCACCGGGCTTAAAGGCACGCGCGCGCGTTCGGCCAAAAAGGTCGAAGAGTTGATCTTCGATACCCTGCACACGCTGGCCCGCAAAGGCCTCGACCCCGAGATGATCGCCGCCGCCATGAACACCATCGAGTTCTCGTTGCGCGAGAACAACACCGGGCGCTTCCCGCGCGGCATCGCCATCATGACGCGCATCCTCACCACCTGGTTGTACGACGAAGACCCCTTCAAGCTGTTCGCCTTCGAAGCGCCGCTCAATGAGATCAAAGCGCGCCTTGCTTCCAATCCACGCTACTTCGAAAGCCTGATCCAGGCCCACCTGCTCGAGAACACACACCGGACGACGCTGCGCCTCATCCCCGACCCGGAGCTGGGTCAACGCGCCGAGGAAGCTGAGAAAACCCGACTGGCCGAGATCCGCGCCGGGTTGAGCGAGTCGCAACTCGCCGAGTTGGTCGAACAGACCCAGCAACTCAAATTGCGTCAGGAAACACCCGACACGAACGAAGTGCTCGAAACCCTGCCCATGCTCAAACGCGCCGACCTCGAGCGCAACAGCCGCACCATTCCGATCGATGTCAGCAGCCTGCATGAGGCGCAAGTGCTGTACCACGACCTGTTCACCAACGGCCTGCTTTACCTCAACCTCGGTTTTGACATGCATGCCCTGCCCCTCGAACTCATTCCGTTGACGGGCCTGTTCCCGCGCTTGCTGCTCGAGATGGGCACCCAGACCGAAGATTACGTCAAGCTCTCGCAGCGCATCGGCAAAAGCACCGGCGGAGTCTACGGCTCAACGACCGTGGCGCCAGTGCACGGGTCGAAGGGCAGCGTGGCGCGTCTGTTCCTGAGCGGCAAATCCACCGCGGGACAGGCGGCAGCCATGCTGGGTATCATGAAAGACATCCTGCTTGGCGTCAAGCTGGATGACCGCGAGCGCTTCAAGCAGATCGTCACCGAGGAACGCGCCGGGCTGGAATCGTCCCTGGCCTCGCGCGGACACATGTACGTCAACATGCGGCTGCGGTCGCAATTCGGCGAGACCGGCTGGCTGCAAGACCAGATGGATGGCATCGGTCAACTGTTCGCGCTGCGTGAGTTGGAAAAAGAGATCGAACGCAAATGGCCCGCTGTGTTGTCACGGCTGGAGACCATTCGCGACCTGCTCATCAATCGCCGGGCACTGGTGTGCAACGTGACCGTGGACTCGGCCAACTGGCAGAACATCCGCCCGCACCTGGAGGCGTTCCTGACATCTCTGCCCGCAAAGGATGTGGCGCTGAACGAATACAACATCGCGCCAGCCCCCAAACGCGAAGGGCTCACCATCCCCGCGCAGGTCAATTATGTGGGCAAGGGTTTGAATCTCTACGAGGCGGGCTACCAACCCGATGGTGCTGCGCTGGTGGTCAACAACTACATGCAGATGACCTATCTATGGGAAAAGGTCCGCGTGCAGGGCGGCGCATACGGCGGCTTTGCTTCGTTCGATGACGTCTCGGGTGTGTTCACGTTCCTGTCGTACCGTGACCCCAACCTGGCCGCCACGCTCGGCCATTACGATAAGACCGGCGAATTCCTGAAAACGCTGGATGGCTCACGCCTGAGCGAAAGCGAATTGAACAAGGCCATCATCAGCACCATTGGCGAACTGGACTCGTACCAACTCCCCGATGCCAAGGGCTTCACATCCATGATGCGCCACCTCACTGGCCGCACAGATGCCCTGCGCCAGAAACTGCGCGACGAAGTGCTCTCCACCAACGGCGAAGACTTTATCGCCCTCGGCGAAGCGCTCGAGAAGGTCACCCAGTCGAATGCCGTGGCTGTGATCGGCTCTCAAAGCGCCATCGAAGCCGCGAATGCGGACCTGGAAATCGTGAAGGTACTGTAAGAAGAATCCCATCTCCCGGAGCAGCAATGAAACTCAATCTCACCATCAACGGCACACAACACGAGATCGATTGCGCGCCCTCTGAAACCCTGCTGGCCGCTGTGCGGCGGCTGGGCTTCTACGGCGTGAAGTTCGGCGATGAACAGGGCCTCTCCGGTTCGGATACGGTCCTGCTCGACGGCAAACCCGTCAATGCCGGTTCATTGCTGGCAGCGCAGGCCGAGGGGCATAACATTGTCACCATCGAGGGCCTGGGCGAACATCCGGAACAAGGCTGGCGCAAGACCGATGGCCTGCATCCGCTGCAACGGGCGTTCGTCGAGTCGGGTGCCATTCAGTGCGGTTACTGTACACCCGGGCAGATCCTGGCGGCCAAAGCCCTGCTCGAGAAAAACCCGAACCCCACCGAAGCCGAAGTACGCGAGTCCATTGCCGGGGTCTTATGTCGCTGCACGGGTTACGTCAAGCCGGTGCAGGCCGTGCTGAAGGCCGCAGCGGAGATCCGCGGCGAATCGGGCAATGAGCAATTTGATGCGACGAATGAGGCGTGGTCCCCGAGTAGCAATCTACCGTCCAACGAATCCGGGGCAGACACATTGACAGCCACCCGCGTCCTGCCCAAGATGGTGGTGGTGCCTGAGACCAACACCTATCAAACCGTGGGCAAGCCCGAAAAGAAAGTGGACTCGATCAAGCTGGTGCAGGGCAAGCCCGCCTTCACCGCCGATATCGATATGCGCGGCATGTTGTACGCGCGCGTGTTACGCAGTCCGCATGCCCATGCGCGCATCAAACGCATCGATGCCAGCAAGGCCCGCGCGCTCAAAGGCGTGGCCGCGGTGCTCACCTGGCAGGACCTGCCGCGCGTGGTGTATTCCACCGCCGGGCAATCAGACCCGATCCCCGGCCCGCTCGATACATTCTCGCTCGATCACAAGGTGCGCTTTGTGGGCGACCGCGTGGCCATGGTCGCGGCAGAGTCGCCTGAAATTGCAGAAAAAGCCTTGAGCCTGATCGAAGTCGAATACGAGATCCTGCCGGCCATTCTTGATTCACGCCAGGCCATGGACGCGCACGCGCCTCGGATTCACGATGAGCCTGAGTACGTCAATTTCGCCGACTCCAACCCCGAAAAGAATCTGGCCGCCCACATCCGCATCGACATCGGTGATGTGAACAAAGGCTTCGCCGAAGCGGACGAGATCTTCGAAGGTGAATACGAAGTACCCAAGGTGCAGCAGGCGCACATCGAGCCGCATGTGTGCGTGACCTACTGGGACGAGGATGACCGGCTGGTGATCCGCACCTCCACGCAGGTGCCCTTCCATGTGCGGCGCATGCTCGCGCCCGTGCTGGACCTGCCGGTCAAGCGCATCCGCGTGATCAAACCGCGCATCGGCGGCGGCTTTGGCGGCAAACAGGAAGTGTTGATGGAAGACGTGCCCGCCCACCTGACCATTGCCACCAAACGCCCGGTCATTTACGAATACTCCCGCGAAGAGGAGTTCGTCGGGGCGCGGTCACGGCACCCGATGAAGATCAAAATGAAGACTGGTGTGAAGCGCGATGGGACCATCACCGCCAATGCGATGTACGCCCTCTCTGACACCGGCGCCTATGGCTGCCATGCCCTGACGGTCACCGGTAATACTGGTCACAAGGCCATGGCGTTGTATGTAGGCGATGGCGAATATCGCAAAGCGCCCAACATCCAATTCTATGCCGACGTGGTGTACACCAACACACCGCCCTCTGGCGCCTTCCGTGGCTATGGCGTGCCGCAGGGCTATTGGCCGCTCGACCGCCATATGGAAAAGATCGCCCGTGCCATGGGCTTCGACCCCATCGACTTTCGCTTGAAGAACGCCATCCGTCCCGGCGAATATCACCCCTTCTCCACCGCCTGGAACGAAGGCCGCGAACCGCGCCCCGAGATCATCCACACCGTGGGCTTGGAACAATGCGTGGCCCAGGGCCGCGCCGCCATCGCCTGGGACGACAAGTATGGGAATGAGACCTGGCGTGGGTCCACGAATCAGCCCAACCGCAAGAAAGGCATCGGTGTGGCGATGGTCATGCAAGGGACGGCGATCCCCTATCTCGATATGGGTGGCGCGTCCATCAAAATGAATGACGATGGCTCCTTCAACCTGCTGGTCGGCGCCACCGACCTGGGCACCGGCTCGGATACGGTCATCGCGCAAATGGCCGCCGAAGTGCTGGGCGTGCCGCTGGAAGATATGATCACCTACTCCTCCGACACTGATTTCACTCCGTTCGATAAAGGCGCATACGCCTCTTCGACCACGTACATCTCCGGCACAGCCGCGGTCAACGCAGCCAAGATCTGCGCCGAGCGGGTGAAGGCACGTGCCGCCATGATCCTCAACCGGGGCGGGAATGATGAAGCCTATCAAGCAGATGACTTCCGCCTGGAAAACCGCATGGCCATTGCGCCGGATGGCAAGTCTGTGCCGTTCACCGAGATCGCTCTCGACTCCTTGCACAAGAACAACCAGGAGCAGATCATGGGCGTGGCCAGTTACGTCTCGCCGGTCTCGCCGCCTCCTTTTGCAGCGCAATTCGCCGAAGTGACCGTGGATTCAGAGACCGGCATGGTCACCGTGGACCGGCTCGTGATGGCGGTCGATTCGGGCGTCATCGTGAATCCGCTGACCGCTTCCGGGCAGATCGAAGGCGGCATGACCCAAGCCCTGGGCTATGCCATCTGCGAAGAAATGCGCTTCGACGAAAC
>CAZJMZ010000204.1:0-5541 GCA_964547115.1 uncultured Anaerolinea sp.
TCAATGAGGATGGCGATCTTATTGCGAAGCGGAGTGAGGTTTTCGTTAGCCATGGCGTTGATTATACCCGTGGCTCATCATTATGGAATGACCGGCACAGGCGTGCGGAGTGCGTCCGGGTTGGGGGCCAGCACCCCGATATCAGTGCAGGATGCAGAGCCTTCGCGGGGGAATTGTCCTTCGTTACTGGAAACCTCCACTTGAATGGGAGTTTGCTCTTTGTATCGGCTGTCCACGGTCAATTTGACCGTGACCTGATAGCCCACCGGTAAGACGGCCAATTCCACGGTTTTATCAGGATGCACGCGGTCTTCATCGAGTGCATAGAGTGTAGCTTTGAGGTTTGTCAACGGCACACCCCCGGTATTGACCAGTGTAATGAAGGCATTGGTCACTTCGCCCATGCCGTGCAAAATGTCGATGCTGGTGTTGCATCCCAGCACTTTGACCGCGATGGACGGTCCCGCCGGGGAGGGGGTAAAGGTCGGTGCCAGTGTGACGGTCTCTGTCGGCAGGGCAGGCGCCACATTCGTGGCTGTTGCTGTGGCAGGTTGAACGATGATGGGCGTGGTAGTTGGGCTTGCGACTCCGATGATGACTGGCGTGGGGGTGAAGATGGAAGGTAAGGGAGTCGGCGGCAGAAAGGGTGTGGGGCCTGGCAAAGGCTGAATGACCCAGCCGTTGCAGGAGGATAGCGTCAACAGGATCAGCAGCGCAACAGGGATGGTCTTTTTCATATGTTTCTCCTCTGTGGTCATTGTATCCCGCCTTGAGGTGGATGGCAAAGCCCCCATAGGTCTTTTTACAACTGTCCTGTATCGCCCCAGTTCTCAAGCCTCTTTTGATATTCAGGGTTGGCGTATCGGGCAGGAGAGAAGGCGGACGCGTAAGCAGGCAGCTCGTTCCCTGTCACATGCGCGGTCAAGAGGTCGCCAACGCCGCAGGCGGCCATGATGCCGTATCCTGAAACAGCCCCGGCAATAAACGAACCTTCTGGCCCAAGCGGGCCAATCAGCGGGCGGTTCTCACGGGTGCGCGTGTAAAAGCCACCATCAAGTTGCGGGCGTGGCATGCGGCCAAGATATTCGCGCATGCGCGGCAGCATGGCAGCCAGCCCGCGCAGGGTGATCTCGGGGTATTGGTCATCGAGCGTGGGTTGCGCCACTGGCTCCAGTACTTCAGTTTTATATTCCCACAGCATCACAATGTCGTTGCCGCCGCCTTCAGGCCGGGTGTGTGCGCCTGCGGGCATGGTCTCGGTCAGCCAGCGGGTATCGGGGTCTTCGGCCAGGGCTTCACGTTCATCCGGGTTCCACTCCAGGGTTTGGGGGTCGTTCCAAATGATGAGCGGCGCCTCCCGTCCAACCGCACCGAGCGGGTCTTTGATGATGGCTTTGAGGTGCAATTCAGAGAATACGGGTAGGTCCAGGCCCAGCAGGTGCCCGATATTCTTGATGAATGGTCCGGCTGCGTTGATAAAAACAGGACTCTCGATCCGCTTCCCTGAACTTAGCTGGACGCTGCGGACTCGCCCTCCTGCAGTATCCACACCTGTCACGGTTCCCGCCTCAAACCGGACCCCGGCCCTGCGTGCTGTTTCGAGGAGGTGCATCCCCATCTGTTGCGCGCTCAGCCAGCCGGCTCGTCTCACATGCAAAGCAGCTACGGCCTGCGGTGTGATGTATGGAAAATGCTCGCAAATGAGTGCGCTGCCGAGGAGTAGGTCTGCGCCGGTGGGGGCGTTGTGAAAGCCTTCAGGGTGGGCGGGTTGGTAGGATGAGGCCGAGGCGGTGTGCAGACGCAAGGGGCCGGCGCCCAGCTGTGATGTACGGCGCGAAGCGGTTTCCAAGTCTGCTACTTTGGCGGGGTCGGCAGTCACATATAAATATCCCCGACGGTTGAGACGAAAAACATTGCCACTGTCATCTGCCAGCCGTTCCATGATGTCGATGGAACGGTTCATGAGTGCGAGCATTTCGGGGTCTGGCCACCAGTTGCGATAGCACTCGGTTGAGCGGTCGCTGGTGAAGGAGAGCGGCGGCCGTTCGTCGATGAGGACGATGTTCCGAAAGCCGGCCAGGCTCAGGTGGTGGGCGGCGGAGATGCCGGTGATGCCCGCACCGCAGATGACGATTTCGGCAGTTTCATTCATGAGGAGTGAGTTTGGCTCTCAGTTCTTCCCAGCCGGGTTCAACCAGTACCGATCCATCTGGGAAGACGATGGTGGGAACGCTCCGGTGCCCCCGGTTGACCTGCATGACGAATTCGGTGGCTTCGGTATTGCCTTCCAGCCCGACCTGCAGATAGGGGATCTGGTGCGCTTCAAAAAATCTTTTAGCCCGCAAACAATCTGGGCAATATTGGGTAGTATACATTACAATCTGGGCGGGGTTTAGGTTGTATAAGTCGGTCATATATGAGAATATTGTAACCTTTGTTAATATGAGGCGTCTTGGTTCTGAATTTCCAGGAACGCGCCTTTAAGTTTGAAAACCTTTTTCCAGACGCATTACTCTGCAGATTATTACGAATTTTATTTGAATCTCACATCAGTGCCTGAACGGAACCATGTCCATGTCAAACTTGAAACGCTCCTTTTTTTGGGCGGCATTTTATCTGGCTGTCATTTTCGTCCTTGGCCAGGCTGATTACACCGGCCGGCCGATCATTAATTTTGCTTCTTATTTTTATCTTGCGGTCATTTTGGCTGTGCCAGTAACGTTGTTCCTGCCGGGGATCTCACGAGCCCCAGTTTACGTGCCATTGGTTGTGTGGGCGGGTATTTATCTGGTTTTACTCCAAACCATAGACCGGGCCGCCTCGGCCAATGAGAATGAGTTCTCTGTTGTGGTGTTGGAGTTTGTGTTGTTGGAAGCAGGGGTGTGGTTTGCTTATCTGCTGGCGGTGCAGTTGAGCCATGCTGAATCGGTGATGGATGCACTGGCTTTGAGTGCTTTTCCCAACAGCGCGCATGATATCGAAGCTGAAACCCAGCGGATCAAGAACGAGATCACACGGAGCCGTAGGTATCATAGACCGCTCAGCCTTGTAATCATCGAGTCGCGGCCCACCGCCGAAAAATTGACCCGTGAAGCCCTGATGAGCGTTCAGGCCGATCTGTTAAGTAGGTTTACGGTGGCGCGCATTGGTCAGATCATTGATGAGCGCATCCGCCAGACGGATTTGATCTTGCGGGATGGTCGTGGACATTTCATCATTCTTTGTCCCGAGACGGATGTGAACAACGTCAAACTGCTGGCTGACCGCATTGTTCAGGCGGTACGAGAACGCACCGACTTGCCGGTTCGCTATGGTGTAGCGGCTTTCCCGGACGATGCGCTGACTTTTGAAGACCTGTTGCAAGTAGCACGCGAACGTCTGATCCACCCTGCTGCGCTTACCGGTGAGCAGGTTCCTGTCTTACAATAAAATCACGCTAAAGGCTTTGCCCAATCATGAGTGTACTGGAAATGATTTCACCTTTTGAAGAAGAATGGATTAAAAAATTCGACCCTCGTAAGCGCATCCTGACCGGGGACGCTTATTTATTTTTTAAACGCCTTATGGACTTGACGTTGGTTTTAGGGACGGCCCCCTTGTGGGTACCCATGCTCGCTGTAGTTGCTTTTTTGATCTGGGTCACTTCCCCTGGGGCGGCGGTGGTTTTCAAGCAAATGCGGACCGGGCGTGGCGGTGCGCGGTTTGCCATGTACAAGTTTAGGACCATGGTGCCCAATGCCGAAGCACTTAAGGCACAGTATGCCCACTTGAATGAATTGCAGTGGCCTGATTTTAAGATTACCAATGACCCACGCGTTACACGCGTTGGTCGTTTTTTGCGTAAGACCAGCCTGGATGAACTGCCGCAACTGCTCAACATCGTCAAAGGGGATATGAGTTTGGTGGGGCCGCGTCCAACATCGTTTGGGGCTGAGACCTACAAGTTGTGGCATACGGAGCGTTTGGATGTCCAGCCGGGGTTGACTGGTCTGTGGCAGATCATTGGCCGTGCCCAGTTGGAATTTGATGACCGTTTGCGCCTGGATATTGCATACATTGAACGCAGAAGCCTGTGGCTGGATGTCAATATTCTTTTCCATACGGTGGCGGCGGTTTTCAAACAGCGTGGAGCTCATTAGCCGGTATAATCGACTATCGTCTGCTTGAATTTCGGCAGCGTCCTTCAGCGAATTAACCAGCCAACAGCCTGTGCGCTGTTGGACTGGCTGATATTGTAAAGAAAAGGTATCAATGGAATTAAGACTGTACATGCAAATGATTCGACGCGGATGGTGGATCATTATCATCACTGCGTTGGTGGCTTTGGCGGTATCCCTGGGGTTGTCCTATGTGGCCACTCCTCAGTATCAGGCTACAGCCCGCTTTCTGATCAGCCCCAGCGCATCCCTGACCAGCGCCAGCAGTGTTGTGGATAGCCTGAACACGCTGGATCGCGCATCTGTTGTGTCGACCTACGCGGAGATCATGAAGAGCCAACGTATTTATTCTGACGCGTTGACGTATTTGAAGATCGATGCTCTAAAGATGGAAGAGTATGAAATTACTGCCGTGGTTTTACCTGAGTCGAGTATCCTGGAGTTGAACGTGATTGGCCCCAGTCCTCAAGTTGCAGCTGACTTCGCCAATGCAATTGGTTACGAATCGATCACGTTTGCCCGGCGCTTGAATCAAGTCTACGACCTGAACTTTCTGGATGTGGCTGTAGCCCCAACGATACCTGTGTCTCCACAGCCCTTGCGTGATGCTGGCTTGGCTACTTTCTTTGGTTTAATCGTTGGGATGGGGATTGCCATTTTGAGCGAACAAGTTCGGGTGCCTTTGGATGCGTATAAGATCCGAATGCGGCTTGATAATATGACTGGCACCTTCAATCGTCAATACTTTGTCAGGCTCACGGAAGAGGAGATCAAGAAGAATCAATATAAGGTTATGACGATCGGTTTGATCGAGCTGGGCGGGTTGCGAGATTTGGTGGGGACCCTATCGACATCAGCTTTGCAGGGCCTGTTGCGCACGGTGACAGACAAGTTGCGAAATGAGTTGCGTGGCAACGATGTAGTTGGACGGTGGAATGATTATACGTTCGCCATTATGCTGCCTTCCACGCCCACCGGGGCAGCCACACGAACGTTTGAGCGCATTCACCAGGCCTTGCTGGCGCCCATTGACCTGAGTCAATATGGCATTACGGTCAATCTTGAAACAATGATCGGTGGCGCGGAGTACAGCAATCTGATCACTGTTCAGGATCTGTTCAAAAAAGCAGAAGAAGCCCTGGATCAATCCAAGCGCGATACGTCTACGTTTGTGCATGTCTGGGATATGAAGAGTCCTTTTTGGAACAATTAGTAACCATTACTTCTCAAAGTATTGTGTAAGAGTTTTCATTGATTATGAATAGCGTTAATCCCTATTCCACAGAGTTTAATTTATTACCGCCAAAGTATTCGATCTGGCTTGTGCTGGGATTGGCTAGTCTGGCTTTAATCTTGGGTGCGGGTGTGGCGTTTGGTATCTACA
>CAZJMZ010000205.1:0-2767 GCA_964547115.1 uncultured Anaerolinea sp.
GCCACCGGCAAACCCATCATTGCGCGCGAACTTGATGAAGACTCAATGCGGCCCGATGTGCGCGCCGCGATCGTAGCCGAGGGCATCCGCTCATTCATGCACCTGCCCATCATCGTGGACCATAAAGTGGTGGCCGTGTTCAACGTGGCTTTCACGGGTCCCATCCATGCCAGTGAAGATACTGTGCGGGTATTCTCAGCGTTAGTGAACCGCGCCGCGATCTCGATCGCCAACATGGAGCTCTTCGAGCAGACGAAAGACCTGGCCGTGATGGAGGAACGCAACCGCCTCGCCCGTGACCTGCACGACTCTGCCAAACAAAAAGCTTTTGCCGCACTGGCGCAACTGGGCACCGCCCGCGGTGTACTGAACGGCAATGGTCACCTGGTCTCACCGCATTTGAACGAGGCTGAGAATCTCGTGGCGGATGTGATCCAGGAACTGACCTTTTTGGTGCAGGAAATTTATCCCATTGCCCTGCAAGAGAAGGGACTGGCCACCACACTGCGGGAATACATCTACGAATGGGAAAACCGCAACGATGCGAAGGTGAATTTTTCGGCGCGCAATGAGCGCCGCCTCTCGCTGGAGATCGAGCAGGCCTTATACCGGGTGACGCAGGAGGCGCTGGCCAATGTGGCGCGTCATAGCCAGGCGCGGCGCGTGGACCTGGCGCTGGTCTATAACGGCGATTCGATGCAACTCTCCCTCTCGGATGACGGGCAAGGGTTTGATATGAACAACGGCAAGGCAAACGGCATGGGCTTACGGTCGATCCGTGAGCGCATCAGCAGTATCCGCGGTACGGTGCAGATCCAGAGCGCGCCTGGGCGTGGCACACGGCTGATCGTGCAAGTACCAACCAAAGGTTAAGAAGGAGGCGAACAATGGCAAGTCAGCATGGAAACCGGATCAGCATCCTGATCGTGGATGACCACGAAGTGGTCCGCAAAGGCATCCGGTCATATATCGAAACGGTGAAAGATTTTCAAGTGATCGCGGAGGCGGCTTCGGGCGAGGAAGCCTTGAAGCTGGTGTCGGAGCATATCCCCGATATTGTGCTGCTCGACCTGATCATGCCAGGCATGGATGGTGTGGAAACGACCCGGCGCATCAAGCACATCAGCCCGCGCACGCAGGTGGTGGTGCTGACTTCGTATCATGAGGATGTGCACATCTTCCCGGCCTTGAAGGCGGGTGCGATCTCGTACATCCTGAAGGATATGAAGATGGAGAAACTGGTGGAGACGTTACGCCGCGCAGCACAGAAGGAAGTGACGTTGCACCCATTGGTAGCGGCACGGGTGTTACAGAACATCCGCAGTGACAACAGTGAGGAACAGCCGCTCTTCACCGAGTTGACCGAGCGTGAACTGGATGTGTTACGCCTGATCGCCAACGGCATGACGAACAGCCAGATCGCCGAGAAACTGGTCATCAGCGAGTACACGGTCAAGGGCCACGTGAGCAACATCCTGAGCAAACTCCATCTCGCAGATCGTACGCAGGTGGCGGTGTATGCCTGGCAAAAGGGGTTGGTCAACCGGGATGGGGTAAGGAAGTAGCGGTTAGCTTTTAGCTGATTAGCAATCAGCCACAGAGAGGCACCTCTCTGTGGCTGATTTTTTCTAGATCCGCCAATACTCTCCCCCACCACCTTCGCGTTCCATCAATTTGAAACCGACCAGTTCGCGGCGGAGGGTAGCCGTATCTGCATGATAGCCTTTGAGGATTTCATTGACACGCTTCTCACTGTAGCGCTTCCCCATTTCAAAGCCTTCCACTACATACCGCAAGACCGCTTCCAGTTTTTTCTTTTGGGCAGGGATGGTCTTGAGACTGCCATCTTTGCGCGTGAAATCAGCCACGACCTTCTGATCGTACGCGGAGAGGTCCACGTCTGCGATGGAGGCACTGAGGTCCACGTTGGTAAAAAGGGTGCGCGCCTTTTCGTCCAACGCCTCCTTGTCCAATTGATAGACGTTGTAATAGCTCTCTGTCCGCGCGTGGACCAGGCCTACATCGGCCAGCTTGGCAAGATGATGTGAGACAGTGGATGGCTTGAGTTCCACCAACGCGGCGAGTTCCTCCACGCTATAAGGCTTTTGGGCTAACAGACCGACGATCTTGAGCCGATTGGAATCAGCCAGTGCCTTGAAGAAGGCGACTAGTTCTTCGCTCATTCTGCTACCACCTTAACGCGCCAATACTTCGACCCATCACTTTCCCGCGCCAGCATGCCGTGATCGATGAACGCGCGGCGCAGGGATGCTGTATCCACATGGAAGCGGCGGATGATGGTGTTGACTTCCTTCTCGGTGTAGGTCGCATCGAAGGCAAAGGCATCCAGCACATAATTCAGAATGACAAGCAACTTCTTCCCCTCCTGCGGGATCTGCTTGATGGACCCATCGGCATTGAGAAAGTTCTTCAACACCTTGCGGACATCCTCCTGCTTTTCTTCCTTTGCTTCATATTGCAGACGCTTCCCCTCGAATTGACCGCGCGCCAGTGTCTCGACCGCCTTCTCGTCCAATTCATAAACGCCATCCTCTTCACGGATCACATTCACATGGACAAGAAACGCCAGGTGGTCGTACACCTCCCGCACGGGGATATGCAGTTGTTCGGCGATCTCGGCCTGGGTGGCGCGTCCACGCACTAATGTGCCGATCACGCGCAAACGCTCGGCAGATGCCATGGCTTTGACAAAATCCAGGATTTCAGGGTTGGTTTCCATCTTTTACATCCATAAATCTAATTTGAT
>CAZJMZ010000205.1:2867-5536 GCA_964547115.1 uncultured Anaerolinea sp.
ATTGCAACGCCCCATGCGCTGACAAAAGATCGGTTCCTCCGCACTCCCAGGTTGCAGAGGAACCGATCGGGGCGGGCGTATTTCCCCTGCACAGACCTACGCCACGGGAGCAGGCATCTCGGGTGCGTTCCTTGTTACATAATGAACGCACAAGTGCGCGTTTTTCCCGCATGGTATACTTTGCGCACTTTACTTAATGTACACCAATCTCTTAGCGATGTGGTATCACTTAGTGATACAAAATCAGAACCGGTGAATGAGAACAGTTTGACAGAAGTACCTTTCGGAGAATGGCTGAAGCGTCAACGCATGGGGCAGGGTTTAACCCGTGAAAAACTGGCTGGCCAGATCGGTTGCGCTGTCATCACCATCCGAAAACTAGAATCGGGCGAACGCCGCCCATCAGCCCAGATCTGCGAACGGCTGGCAGAGATTTTCAAGATTCCTGCCCGTGAAAAGCAGGCCTTCCTGCAATACGCACGCGGCACCGCAGACCACCTCCCCCTCTCCACCCACGAAACAGCCCCCTGGCAATCCGCTGTGCGCACGCCGCGTAACAACCTGCGCCCCGCACTTACATCCTTTATTGGCCGCGAAAAAGAGGTCGCCGATGTGTTCGCCTATGTCACCAACCCGGCCACACGGCTCATCACCCTCATTGGCCCGCCCGGCATCGGCAAGACCCGCCTCAGCCTCGCTGTGGCACATGAAGCCCTGACGCTTTTCAACGACGGCGTCTTCCTGGTCGAGTTGGCACCCATCGAAGCTGCTCATCAGGTCCCTCACGCCATCGTCCATGCTTTGGGACTGGTCGAGGCTCCCGGCATCCCATCCACCGAACGCCTGCAGGACGGTATCGGCAATAAGCACATGCTGATCGTGCTGGACAACATCGAACATCTGCTGGATACGATCGCCGGCCTCGCCTCTGACCTCCTTTCGGCCTGCCCCCGGTTAACCATCCTGACCACCACCCGTGAAGCGCTCCGCTCCCCCGGTGAATGGCTGTATCCCGTCCCCACCCTGACCATCCCCACCCATGCTGAACTGGCCTCCGGTACAGTTGAGACCTTCTCCCATTTTTCAGCCCTGAAACTTTTCGCTGAACGTGGACGTGCTGTCCGTCCCGATTTCAAACTCGATGCCGACAATGTAGCTGCGGTCACAGCCATCTGTGCCCAACTCGATGGTCTGCCACTGGCCATCGAACTCATCGCTGCACGCATCCGCTGGCTCTCGGCACCGGCGCTTTTCTCGCAACTCACCGACCAGTTCGTACTCTCTGCCGATGGCATGCGCGCAGTTCCGGTCCGCCAGAAAAAATTATTCAACACCATTGGCTGGAGCTATAACTCGCTGACCGAACTGGAACAGCGTGTCTTTCGCCGGCTGGCCGTTTTTGCCGGTGGCTGGACTCTACCCGCCGCCCAAATGATCTGCTCAGACGATACCCTCTCCCCGGCTGAAATTACAGAGGTACTTTACAACCTGACTAACAAATCGCTCATCATGCTCACCGAGAGCGCATCGGGCGCTGTACTGCGGTATCGCATTCTGGAGGTCATTCGCCAATTTGCAAGCGAACAATTGATCGAAGCCGGTGAAAGCTCCACCCTGCATGACCGTCATCTTGCCTATTACCTCGAACTGGCCGAAACAGCCGCGCCCCAGTTACACACCACCCAACAGATCGAATGGAGCGTGCTACTTGAGCAGGAGGTCGAAAATCTTCGTGCTGCGTTACACGGGTCCCTTGGCAGCCCGTCTGCAGAATCCGCTTTGCGCCTGAGCGGCGCCCTGGGCCCGTTCTGGAATAGCCGGGCTGAGGACCTTGAGGGTGCCCGCTGGCTGGACCAGGCACTGGCAAAAGAATGGCACAGCGACCATCCCGCGGAAAAAAAGGCCCGCGCCCGGGCTTTATATCACCGCGCTGACCTTGCCATCGCTCTCGATGAATTGAATCCGCTCAAGGCCTGTGCAGAAGAGGCATTGGCATTGTGTGAAGACCTGAATGACCGCTGGGGCAGCGCCTATGCTCGAATGTTGGTTGCCACACATCAGTTGTTTCTACGCGTGGCGAACGGTAGCATTCCGGCTTTTGAGCAAAGCCTGAGTGAATTCCGCGCGCTGCAGGATGTGTGGGGGGAGGCACAGGTTCTGGGTCGCTTGTCGCAGGCCTATCTTAATTCAGGGATCCGGGAGGGGTACGCTGAGGCGCTCCAAAAAGCGGTGGTCTGCGCGCGGGCATCCGGTGACCGTTACCTGATCGCCAAATCCCTCCAGGCCCTGGTTGGCGACCTGATCCATAACTCGCAATGGGACGAGGCGGAAACGATCCTGGGCGAGATCGAACAGTTATTCAAGGCGGTCCAATCTCCCAAGATCTATCTGGTCTATTATTTCCGCGCACAGGTGTTTTATGCGCGCGGCGATCTGTCGCAAGCCAAAGCCGATGCCGATTTTTTCATCGAATGCTGCATTCGCATCGGCGAGAAGAATCTACGCGCGGTCATTCTGTTTTTTCTTGGCTGGATCGCCGTGACTGAAAATGATCTTCCCAATGCAGTGGCCTACGGCGAACACGGGCTGACCCTGTTCAGAGACTTGAAGCATCCGGCGCATATCGCCTTCGGCCTGATCGTGCTGGCCTGGTTCAAACATCAAAACGG
>CAZJMZ010000206.1:0-1166 GCA_964547115.1 uncultured Anaerolinea sp.
GCACAACAGAAACAGTCAAATACCAAGAAAGCCTCCAAATCCAAGGATGGCAAAGAAGAACTTGACCCCATGCCCATTCTCACCCAGGCCTTCGAAATGACCGTCGGGCAGGATGGTTGGGCGCGCCTGGACACCATGGGCAACAACCTTTACCAACTCGACCCCAGTTTTGACCCACGCACTTACGGACAAAAACAACTCTCCCGCCTCATCAAGAGTCTCAAAGAACAATTCGAAATGCGAACACAGGAGATCGCCGGGGCACCCATCATTCAGGTGAGAGTGAAGGAATAAATTCTTGAAACAGTCACCGGAAATCCGGTGACTGTTTTTAACTACTAAACATCCACCCACCGCCACACCGGCACAACAAACCCACAAAATGCTGGTTTACGAATGCGAAGCCTGACCGTCAAAACCGCCCTGCTCTCGGATATCCACGGCAACTCTCCAGCGTTGCAAGCCACACTGGAAGACATCCAGCGCGCTGCATGTCAGAAAGTCTTCATGCTCGGCGATCTTATCAATGGGGTCGACCCGCATGGGTGCGTCGATATGCTGCGTACGTGGGCCGACAAACATCAGGTCGAGCTGGCTTGCATCCAGGGGAACGCTGAAGCCTATCTCAATACCCCAGATCGGCACCTGCTCCCCAAACAGGATGAAGAGTGGAACAACGCCATGATCCACCTTGTGCAATGGTGGCAGGACCAACTTACCGCTTCAGACTTAAATTGGATCGCGGCTTTCCCCACAACCATCACCTGGCATCAAACCCTTCTCGTCCACGACTCACCCCTTGACCGGGTTGCTGTTCAACAAACATCCGAGATTCCACCCCAATACCGCGAATGGTTCTTCCACGGGCGCGGCCTGCTCCCCACGACCACAAATGACATCTGGGAGCAAACTATCGCACATATGCGTGCATCCGGCTATCAACGGGTCTTCTGCGGGCACACCCACGTACCATTTCTAAAGACGCTGCCAGGTGGATTGCTTTGCAATATTGGCAGTACAGGCATGCCTCTCGATGGCGACTACCGCCCATCCTGGGTGCTACTCGAAAACGAT
Source organism: uncultured Anaerolinea sp. (assembly GCA_964547115.1). Lineage (GTDB taxonomy): Bacteria > Chloroflexota > Anaerolineae > Anaerolineales > Villigracilaceae > Defluviilinea. The sequence goes on from CAZJMZ010000206.1 coordinate 1,075, forward strand.
ACAGTAACCATCTGCCGTGTGGATTATGACGTTTCCCGCATTCATGCCCTGATCGACTCCACGTCTGATTATTATGACTTCAAAATGCCCGG
>CAZJMZ010000206.1:1266-5526 GCA_964547115.1 uncultured Anaerolinea sp.
GATCTGAGCCGCGATCTTCTCCCACGCGTAATCTTTGGCATATGCGGCGGCATTTGCGCTCATCGTAGCCCGCAACACTTCTTCATTCATCAACAAAGAGAGTTTCTCACACAATTTATCAGGCTCTTCAGATGGCACCGTAAACCCGGTCTCGCCATCACGCACCAGATACGCCAGCCCGCCCACCTCTGAAGCGATCACTGGTGTGCCACATGCCATCGCTTCGAGGGCCACCATGCCAAACGACTCGTAATGCGAAGGCATCACCAGCACCTCCGCTGCCGAATAGTAATACGGCAGGTTATCCTGATCACGCTTCCCCAAAAACACCACCGATTCATCCAACCCCAGGTCGGCGCACATTTTTTGCAAACGCGCCATCTCGGCGGTCATCTGCTCGGGACTGGCTGACGGGTCGCCGCCGATGATCGCCAGATGCACCGGGCGCGACGTATCCTTCAGGTCCAGGCACGCCATCGCCTGAATGAGCGTATCCACGCCTTTGAGCGGTTCAATGCGCCCCACGAACAGCACCATCCGATCCTCGGCCTTCAATCCCACATATGACTTCGCCTCATCCGGCGGGATGGGATAAAAATGGCTCACATCCACACCCGGCGGCACAATAACCATCTTCTGCGGGTCGGCCTTATACAGGAAGCGCAACTGGGTCAACTCAGCCAGGGTAGCGACGACGATCCGCTGCGCGCTCCCGAGCACCTGCCTCTCACCATCGAGCCGATACGCCCCCTCCCGCTCTGAGTCGCTCCGCGCAATACGGTTCTTCATCTCGCCCAAGGTGTGGAACATGTGCATCGTCGGCGTACCAGGCCAAAGGTCCGCCAGTGACGCGGCGGCAATGCCGCTCATCCAGTAATGGCTGTGTAGGATGTCGTAGTGGATGCCTTTCTCTTCCGCAAAAGCGCGGATGCCATCCACAAATTGAGGGATGTACTCGGCAATCTCGCGTTTGCTCAGCGGCACCTCCGGCCCGGCAGGGATATGCACCACGCGGTTGCCATACCCCAGGTCGTGCAACACATGCGGCACGTGGTCATCCTGCGAGCGTGTGAACACATCCACATGCACGCCCATTTTGCCGAGTTGGCGCGTGAGTTCGCGGACGTAGACGTTCATACCGCCGGTATCTTTGCCACCCAGCGTCGCCAGTGGACAAGTGTGATAAGAAAGCATTGCAATTCGCATCATTGTATTCACCATGACAACATGAAAGTTCCAAAACTTGCGAGAAACATTGTAATCCTTTATAATCCCCGCCGCTACAGACAAGCCACCGTAGCACAGATGGCAGTGCAGCCGATTCGTAATCGGCAGGTCATGGGTTCAAATCCCATCGGTGGCTCACTGTACTCAACCTTCAGGGTCTAATTGCCCTGAGGGTTTTTTCTTTGGAGGGCATCTCCCATTTGGATATTTCCGATTTGGTTACACTACTATTGACTTCGGCCTCTCATCTTCCTATAATGTACCAAAGTACCTCGCAAGTACTACCACACCCCATTCGTCAGAGGAGACCTACCCCATGAAAGGCAAGAATATAACGATTGCTTTGATCCTGGTTCTACTCCTATCCGCACTGATCGGTACAACTGGTGCAGGCGCCGCCCCGAAAGGCGGACTTTCGGTCAGTATTGCAGCTGACAAAACCAGCTACTCTGCCGCAGATTCGGTCATGCTGACGGTGACCATCACCAACACCGGTAAAAATACCGCCAAGGTATTGAAGTGGTACACCCCCGCCGAAGATGTGGAAGAAGCCATTTTCAAGGTCAGTGTGAATGGCGCGACTGCTGAATATGTAGGCCCTCATTTCAAGCGTTCTGCCCCCGCCAACGAAGACTTCATCTCCTTGAAGGCTGGCCAAAGCGCCACCTACACTGTAGACCTGGGTAAATTTTATGATCTCTCGGCTTCTGGTGTGTATGATATCGAATACAATTTGGAAGGGACCGGACTTAGTTCAAACAAAGTTACAACGGCCATAGACGGCCGCGCAGCCCCCGCGGTCGTTGTGGTACCCCAAGCCGTTTCAGGCTCCACCAGCTTCGTGAGCTGTACCGCCTCCCGGCAAACCGACCTGATCAACGCCCGCTCCAATGCGAGCACATATGCTGCCAATGCGCTTTCTTATTTGAACGCGAATGCATCGGGCACCACTCGCTATGTCACCTGGTTTGGCACCTTTAGCACTGCCAATTACAACACCGTAAAAAGCCATTTCTCTGCCATCAGCAGCGCAATGGACACACAGCCAGTGACCTTCGATTGCACCTGTAAAAAGAAGACCACGTACGCCTATGTATATCCCACTCAGCCATACAAAATTTTCCTGTGCGGCGCGTTTTGGACCGCCCCTGCCACCGGCACCGACTCGAAGGCAGGCACGCTCATTCACGAAATGAGTCACTTCAATGTTGTCGCCAGTACCGATGACTGGGCTTACGGACAAACCAATGCCAAAGCTTTGGCGATCAGCGACCCCGCCAAGGCCATCGACAACGCCGACAGTCACGAGTACTTCGCCGAGAACACCCCAGCACTACCATAGCCACCAGCACTCAAAAAGAACCCCGGGTTCATGATGAACCCGGGGTTCTTTTTATTCTATTCCATCAAAGATGGTATCCAGCACTTCCTCGCTCACATCGAACACGGCGCCGTTCTCAGGGATGGGCTGTTCGGTCATCCACTTCGGCAGGCGGTCATCCTCCTTCGTGAATCCTGCGCGGCGGTTGAACTCACGTTCCATTTTGATGGTCTCTTTCCCGAGTGCTTGCAGTACATTATCGGGCAGGTCATCCCAGCCGTAGCGCGCGGCGAGCAGGCGCTTCACCACCGCATCGGGCGTGGCGGCATACCCAAACCCGGCGAAGATGCACGCACCGAGCGTGTCATAGCCCGCCATGTTCAACTGGGCGTTCAGTGAAGCATCCTTTTGCGCAGTCGGATCGAGATGATTAACCTTGGCGCGGATGGTCAGACCGCAGGTGTGGTCCGCGCCTTGCGGGGTGGTTGCATATGTGACGCCCGTGCCCTTGATCGAGCGCGGCTCATAGCCAGACATGGCTTGCCCTTTCACAGCGGGCACGCGCTCAATGTTATAAGCCTTGCCCACACTCACCGCACCATCGCCAAGGACACGCCCCAGTTCGGTGCCTTTGCGGATCTCATCGATCAATCTCAACGCGCCTGCCTCATCGCCCCATTGCATCAGACCCGCTTCAGCGGCAACGCCCAACGCGCCGCCCACTTCGATCGAGTCAAGCCCCAGATCGTTCACCTGCCAGTTCAGCCGTCCGATCGAATCGAGCGAGTGGATCTCCAGGTTCACGCCCATCAAACCGATGGTCTCGTACTCCAACGGTGAGACAATGATCTTGCCATCGTCACCGCCCAGAATATTCGAGCACTTAATCGTACACCCGGCCATGCACGCATGCGACGGATCGGAAGGCTTGCCGCGTTTCAGCGTGAAATCACGCAGCGCATCACCGTCCACATCATCCACGTGTTCGAAAGTGCCGCGTGAAAAATTCTTCACGGTCAGCGCCGCAAAACTCTGGCACATGGCCGCGATGGCCGCCGTGCTGTAATCACGATACGTGATCGATTGCGGATGCTCCATCACCGACTTGGTGTAATCCTTGGTGGCGACTTTGAACGCTTCTGGATCCACGATGGGCGGCTTCTGCCCCCCGGCCTGATCGAACACGATGGCTTTTAATCCCTTCGAGCCCATCACCGCGCCCAACCCGCCCCGCGCCGCAATCCGCGAGGGGACGCGGTCCTTATCGATGTTCTGCACACCGGCTGATTTCAACAGCATCTCACCACCAGGGCCGATCAACGAGATGGCGACTTTATCGCCATATTTAGCCAACAACTTCGGCGCGGCCTCATAGACACCCAACCCGACCAGTTCATCCGCACGTTCCCATTTGGCACCATCGAGCGAGAGATGCAAAACCCAGAAACCAGACTCCTGCGGCTGATCCTCGATGATCAACGCATGCATACCCATGAACGTCATGTGATACCCGGTACGCCCGCCGGCATTGGCTTCCTTGATGCCACCCGTCAGCGGGGACTTGCCCCCGACCGAGATGCGATCGGTTGACGAGAGCATATGCCCCACCAACAAGCCCGGCGCAAAGATGAGTTTGTTGCCCGGGCCGAGCGGGTCGCACTTCGCATCCACTTCATCAAGCAGGATACGCGCCAAGAGTCCACGCCCGCCGA
>CAZJMZ010000207.1:0-1315 GCA_964547115.1 uncultured Anaerolinea sp.
TGCGCGATATCGACCTGACCAAGATCGAGTCGCGGCCGTTGCAGGGCAAGCCGTGGGAGTATCTGTTTTACATCGACCTCATCGGGGCTTTGCAAGAGGATACCGTGCGCCGCGCGCTGGAACATTTGGGAGAGTATGCGGTCACGTTGCGCGTGCTGGGTTCGTATCCGCGTTTCAAAGGATAACATATGGATGAAGTTCTCGCCCAGGCTGTACGTATAGATGATGCTTTCTGGTCACCGCGCTTGGGGGTGAATGCCACGCGCGCGATCCTGCATCAATGGGCACAGCTCGAAAAGAGTCTGTGCATCGATAACTTCCGCATCATCACTGGAGAAAAGGATGGCTTCCGCGAGGGTTGGTTCTTCGCCGACTCGGATGCCTACAAATGGCTGGACGCCGCCTCCAAGATCCTGGCGCTTCATCCTAACCCGCAGCTGGCCTCACTGACCGAGACTCTGATCTCCCTCCTGGCCCGCGCTCAAACCAGCGACGGCTACCTATTCACCTACAACCAGATCCATTTCCCAGGCCAACGCTGGGTCAACTTGCAGATCGAGCATGAGTTGTATTGTCTGGGGCATCTGATCGAAGCAGGCGTTTCGCACTTTGAAGCGACCGGACGACGCTCCCTGTTGGATGTTTGCATCAAAGCCGCCGACCTGTTGGTGCGTGATTTTCTTAATGCATCCAATGACAAGACCTGCGGACACGAAGAGATCGAGTTGGCACTGGTCCGTTTGTATCGCGTGACGCAGAACGCGAATTACCTTGACCTGGCGCGTCAGTTCATCGAGCGGCGCGGACGTGTCCCGTTCTATGGCATACGCTGGTGGCTCGAGCGTCGTGACTTTATGCAACGCAAGGCATTCGTGGAGCAACAGCGGCAGGCATACATTGCCACACATCCCGAACACAAGTCTTTTCGTCTGGCAGGCGATAACTATGCCAAGATGCCCTCGCGCCGCAGGGAACGCTACCAACTGAACGCCTTTCTAGGGTTGTACAACCAGCAGCATGCGCCCATCCGCAAACAGACCGCCCCGGTGGGTCATGCCGTGCGTTTCGGCTATCTGGAAACTGCGGTGGCAATGGTCTGCCGGGAGGTGCGCGGCCCGGAGTGGGAGTCCGCTTTGGGGACGTTGGAGCAGGCTTGGGAGCGGATGGTGACGCGGCGTATGTACGTCACTGGCGGGCTGGGGTCGGCTCCGCATATCGAGGGCTTCGGTGGCGACTATGAACTCGATCCCGAATACGCCTACAACGAAACCTGTGCGTCGTTGGCGAGTTTGTTCTGGAATTGGGAAATGGCATT
>CAZJMZ010000207.1:1415-5507 GCA_964547115.1 uncultured Anaerolinea sp.
ATGGTGTAACGATCAAAATCGAGTCAGGGTTGCCGTGGAGTGGGCAGGTGAGAATCCATGTGATGCCGGATGCCCCGAAAGAGTTCACACTGCATGTGCGCAAGCCGGCATGGACTTCAACCATGCCAACTGAAACCGCTGCAGGCTATGACCCGCGTGCGGCAACGTTTGAAACCATCACCCGTACCTGGTCTGCCGCCGGTGAGATCGTGGAATTCAACTTTGATATGTCCATTCAGGTGCGTCATGCGCATCCCCAGGTGCAAGGGCACGCTGGCAAGGTCGCCATCACCCGCGGGCCGCTGGTCTACTGCCTGGAGAGCCTCGATAACTCTGGCGTGGATATTTTCACTGCACAGCTCGACCTGACCTCCCTGCGCGAGGAGTTTGTCTCTGATTTGTTGGGCGGCTGTGTTGTCATCCACGGCAAAACGACGGATGGCAAGCTTTTGACCTTGATTCCCCATTTCCTGTGGGCCAATCGCGGCGCGTCACAGATGACGGTGTGGGTGAACATATAAACTCAAAACAGGTATGGGATAAGCCGCCAGGTTTTGGCTTGATACTCTTCCCATTCCTTGCCGAATTCTTTATGCAGCATTGTTTCTTCAGCGAAGACCCGCCAGATCAAAACACCTGCCAATGCAAGGGCGGTGAGTATGCCGAGAAGCGAACGAAAAGTCAGTGAGATGCCGGTGAAGAAGATGAGAATACCCAGATACCGTGGGTGGCGAATCGCTTTATAAGGTCCGCTTTGGATGAGTTTATGTTCCTTTTGTAAAGTGACTTCGACGCTGAATTGTTTGGCGAGATATTTTTCGCCCGCTTGCATAAGTACAAAACCGGGGATGGTGATTAGGACTCCAATATACCGAACGATATTTCCTGCATTCAATACGCCACTGGAGTGACTGTCTGAAAATGGAGCAAGGATGACGACGGCAAGGCTGAGTATTTGAATCAGGATCAAGTCTATTTTGCTGGTGGGGGCGTCGCTTTTGCGATTTTCCTGGTTTTGCCCCACTTGCGGGTTATAGAGCAGAGAAAAGACTTGCAGCGCAAATACGACGATAACAAAAGCGATGCGGGCTGGGTTCTCAAAGAAAGTTGGGAGATTTCCAATTCCCCAACCGAGCAAGGGAAGCCCTATGAAAATGACTGAGCCTGCGAGCAGGGCCAGGAAATAACGGGGAAGCGTTTTCATATTGTTTTATTCCTTTTGGATTTCCTGAAAGTATAAATCATTCCTAAACGCCTGAAAAACAGTAACCGTTTGGTGAACGTGCAAATAACAGGCACGGCCTGAAGCCGTGATTTTGCCCTGCAAAAAAGCAGACGGCAGACCGCTGATTACTAACCGCGGTCTGCCGTCTGCAGGTGGCACAGAGTCCGATCCTGCACAGCCACCTAATCAACCCGAAGCGCATAAAGATAAGTCAGTAACTCAACCCGTGCCCGAAGACAAAGAGGGGATTTTCTGAATCATAGGGCACATCTTCTTTTTGTTTGCGTACCGCCTCCATCGATGATGGCAATTCGAACGGCAGTTTGCCCTGTGGGGCGAAATCACCGAAGATGACATCGAGCACGGCCTGTTCGTTCGCGCCGAAGTTGCCGAGCAGCGCGGCGCTGTGTTCAGCGATCTCGGGGATGACGGCGGGCCGTTCCAAATAAATATCCACCACGGTGGGCACCTGTTTCAAAATGTTGAGAATCCGCGTCTTTTCCGGTTCCTTGAAATCCAGATCCCCTGCATGGAAGAAGCGCTCCATGAAACCTTTGCGTTTTTCATAGGGTGTTGCCAACCGTAAAATTGCCAGGTCTGCCTGCCCAACATCCTTCACCACTTCGCCATATGGCGCCAGCGTTTCGGGTTTGATGTTCTCGGCATAGATCTTCAGCCCGCGTTTGAGGGGCAGGGTTTGTTTGTCGTTCTTCATCAGCACAATCGACTTGCGTTGTGCCAGCTCGCCCACTTTGCGAAATTCGGGGTTGCCCACCAGCCGTTCTGTCGCATCCACATCGAGATAGGGGGCATCGAACAGCCCGAGCTTGAACTTCTCTCGCAGCAACCGCCGTGCCGATTGGTCAATGCGACTTTCGCTGACCTTGCCCTCTTTCACCAACTGGATGATGACCTCCGGACACGCCTCACCTCCGAACTGATCCACACCCGCCTCCAACGCCTTTTGGGCCCGCTCCGCCACCGATAGCTTTTCCACACCCCAAGCCCGGGCTGGCATGGCGTTGACCCCGAAGATCTTCGAGTCGGTTAGCAGCGACCAGTCGGTGCAGACGATGCCGTCGAAGCCATACTTTCCGCGCAAAAGGCCGGTGATGACATCCTTGTTGAAGCCAAAGCCGACCGCCTCCAATGGCGTATTCACGGGCATGCCGTAATACGGCATGATCTGCGAAGTACCCGCTGCGAAAGCCGCTTCGAACGGTTTGAGATGCAGGTCGAACATGCCGCCGGGGTAGACCTGTTCACGTCCGTAGGCAAAGTGTGCATCTTCCCCGTCCATCTGCGGACCGCCGCCGGGAAAGTGTTTGGTCATGCAGGCCACACTATCCTTGCCGAGGGTTTCGCCTTGAAAGCCTTTGATATAAGCGGTGGTCATGGCGGAGGTGAGTTCAACATCTTCGCCGAAGGTGCCATTCGTCCGGCACCAGCGCGGCTCGGTGGCCAGATCAACCATCGGGTGCAGCGCGAGGCGGATGCCCACAGCGAGATATTCCTGCCGGGCGATATCCGCAAATTGACGGACGAGTTCCACATCCCTGGTGGCGGCGAGTCCGGTGGGTTCGGGGAATTGCGAGAAACTGCCTGCCAGCAACCCTGCGAGTGGATTATCTGAAAATGCATGGCGCGGGTCGGAGGAGATGGTGACCGGGATGCCCAGACGTGTGCGCTCGGCTAGTTTTTGAACGCGGTTATGCCACTCGGCCATGGAGCGGGCATCTGAACCCTGCAGGATATTGAAATGATTCATTTGTCGCAGGATCAGCAATTCTGAGAGGGGCTTGACCGGCAACATCGTTGATGTCTCCTGCAATGTGCCGTCCTTGTTCATGCCAGCCATGGTCTGGAACATCAGCCCGGCTTTTTCTGCGAGGGTCATTTGCTGGAGCAGGTCTTCCACGCGTTCATCGATGGGGCGGCGTGGGTCTTCGTACACGTCGAGTTTGCCGTTCTTGTTCAAATCACGGAAGGTGATTCCGTCTTGTGTGAGGGTGGGGGCTTCACGCCCCAGCAGTGAAAGGTTATGTCGAGAGTTTAAAAGTGGGCGGAGCCTCAAGACATAATAGATAACCCCTGCGATCAGTGCAATGACAAACAGTAGATAGAGCAGCCACATGATGAGCCTCCGTGAAGTGGCTCGATTATACAGGCTGTTAACCGATTGACTGTTTAGAAAAAATGTTCTAAAATCAGATGAAATTTGTCTGTAAATAGGAGCCCCCATGCGAAAACTCATCGTGCATCAATTCATCTCTTTGGACGGTGTCATCCAGGCCCCCGGCGGCAAGGAGGAGGACACAGATGGCGGCTTCGTCCATGGCGGCTGGACCATCCCCTTCTGGCATAACGACATCGGTATGCGTTTCTCGAAAGCCATGGAAACCGCCGACACGCTGTTGCTCGGGCGCAAGACCTGGAAGACCCACGGCGATGCCTTTGAACCCCTGCCGCCCGAAGAAAATCCTTTTGGCAATGTCAAAAAATATGTCGTCTCCACCACGCTCACCTCATCGGCAGCGTGGAGCAACTCCACCATTATCAGCAGCAACGTTGTCGAAGAGATTCGCAGGCTCAAGGATCAGCCCGGCAAAAATATCCTTTCCGATGGCAGCAGTGTGCTTATGCACACCCTCATCGAAAACGACCTGGTGGATGAGTTCCATTTACACGTCTACCCGCTGGTGTTTGGCAGCGGCAAAAAATTGTTTCCGGATGGAAAACACGTGCGCCTGAAGTTGATCGAATCCGCGCCTCTACCTACGGGTGTGGTGTTTCAACATTACGAGCTTGTTCGTTAGTCTGACAGTGAATCCTGTGAATCAATACCTTGTCCTCTTGCGCGGAATCAA
>CAZJMZ010000208.1:0-5489 GCA_964547115.1 uncultured Anaerolinea sp.
TACCCCAGCGGTGACCTGCACATCGGTCACTGGTTCTCGATGACGCCCCCCGATGCCCGCGCGCGCTTCATGCGGATGCGCGGCTATAACGTGATGTTCCCGATGGGCTTCGATGCGTTCGGCCTGCCCGCCGAAGGCGCCGCCATCAAGCACAACATCCACCCGAAAAAGTGGACCTACGCCAACATCGAGCGCATGCGCACGCAGATGCGTTCGATGGGCGCGATGTTCGATTGGGAGCGCGAAGCCGTCTCGGCCGACCCGCAGTATTACAAGTGGACGGAATGGTTCTTCATTCAGTTGTTCAAACATGGCCTGGCCTATCGCAAAAAGGCCACGGTGGATTGGTGCCCGAAGGACAACACCACACTGGCCCGCGAGCAGGTCAAGGGCGATGACCGCGTGTGCGACCGCTGTGGGACACCGGTCATCAAGAAGGAATTGGAGCAGTGGTTCTTCAAGGCCACGAAGTATGCCGATGAGTTGCTGCGCTTCGACGGCATCGACTGGCCCGACTTCATCAAAGTCTCGCAAACGAACTGGATCGGTCGCTCGGAAGGCGCCTCGGTCATCTTTAAGACCGAGGCTGGTGACCCCATCGAGATCTTCACCACCCGCCCCGATACGTTGTGGGGCGCAACCTTCATGGTCTTCTCCCCTGAGCATCCGCTGGTGGATAAGATCACCACGCCCGAACAGCGCGAAACCGTCCGCGAGTATCAGGCTCAGGCGGCGAAGCAGACCGATATTCAGCGGGAAGCGAAGGACAAGGAAAAGACCGGTGTCTTCACCGGCGGGTATGCGATCAACCCGGTCAATCAGGAACGCATCCCCATCTGGGTGGCGGATTATGTGTTGATGTCCTATGGCACCGGCGCGATCATGGCCGTCCCGGCGCACGATGAACGCGACTTTGCCTTTGCGCGCAAGTTCGGTTTGAAAGTGATTCCCGTCATCCAGCCTGAAGGTGTCGCTGACTTGAACGGCGACACGATGGAAGCTGCGTATCCCGGCGAAGGCGTCATGATTAACAGCGGGCTGTTCAACGGCACACGCGCGACCAATGACAAAGGCGTGAAGAACCCCGCGATCAAAGCGGTCGTGGAATGGTTGGCGCAACAAGGCGTCGGCAAGATCGATATCAACTATCGCTATCGCGATTGGTTGATCAGCCGCCAGCGTTTTTGGGGCGCGCCGATCCCCATGATCCATTGCGAAAAGCACGGCTGGAACCCGGTGCCCGACGATCAGTTGCCGGTGTTGTTGCCGGATGATATCGATGAATGGAAGCCGACCGGTGAAAGCCCGTTGAAACTGCACCCGACCTGGAAGAATACCACCTGCCCGGTCTGCGGTGAGCCTGCAGTGCGCGAGACCGATACGATGGATACGTTCATGTGTTCGTCGTGGTATCACTTGCGCTATTTGAGCCCGGATAATGACAAGGCTCCGTTCGATGATGCCGAGTACAACTATTGGATGCCCGTGGATACGTACACCGGCGGCAGCGAACACGCCACCATGCACTTGTTGTATACCCGCTTCTTCCACAAGGCCTTGCGCGATATCGGCATTGTGGAAGGCGGCGAGCCGATGATGCAATTGCGCAATCAGGGCATGGTGCTGGCGGAAGATAACACCAAGATGTCGAAGAGCCGCGGCAATGTGGTGGCGCCGGATGTGTTGGTGAAAAAATATGGCGCCGATACCGTGCGCGCTTATTTGATGTTCTTCGCCCGCTGGCAGCAGGGCGCACCCTGGGATTCGAACGGCATCGAAGGGACAGCCCGCTGGGTCCGCCGCACGTGGGCGTTGTTCACCGATCCGACTCAACCGGGAACTGTATCATCCCCGCAGGGGGCTTCTGATGAAACGAAAAAGCATCTGCGCCGACGCGTTCACCAGACCCTGCGCAAGATAACGCGTGACTTCGAGAACTTTGAGTTCAACACGGTCATTTCATCATTAATGGAATTGATGAACGAAATGTACAAGGCGCGTGAAGCGGGTGCGGCCGGTTCCCCTGAGTGGCAGGAGGCGCTGGAGATCTATTTGAAGATGATGGCGCCCGTCGCTCCGCACATCACCGAAGAATTGTGGACGAACCAGTTGGGCAAACCCTACTCGATTCATCAACAGTCCTGGCCGCAGGTGGACGAAGCCGCCGCGAAGGAAGACTCGATCGAACTGCCGGTGCAGATCAATGGCAAGGTCCGTGACCGGATCGTGGTCCCCGCGGAAGCCACCGAAGAGGAGATCAAGGCCGCGGTGTTGGCCAGCGAAGTGGTGCAGAAACACCTGGAAGGCAAAACACCGAAAAAGGTCATCGTAGCGCAGAAGAAATTGGTGAGCATTGTGGTCTAGCCGCTCATCACATACGCCATGTAAGTTCGCTCAGGCAGGCACTCCATTGGAGTGCCTGCTTTTTTTCCATCAGCCAAAGGTACCGCGGAAATGGCAATCCTTTTGCTATTTTGCGTTAACTCTAATGCAACGCAGCCGCGTAAGACATAGCCATACAATGGAGAAGACTAGCCTTGGTTATTAACACTTAATAAGGAGAATGGCTATATGCGATCCAAACGCCTGCTTCAGATCTTTGTCCTGCTGGCTCTTGTTTTCACTCCCATGGGGAGCCTGCAACCAGCTCTGGCTGCCAATGACCAACAAGTTTCCAATGATGCCCTGATCATCAACCGCAACCTCAATTTTTGGGATGCCACCTATGTCGGCTTTGTCAGCGGCAGTATCTTTGAAAAGTGGCGTTTCGAGTTTACTGAGCCGCATACCTTTGTCATTGCGGTGACCCCCATCACCGGTGGTCTGGCTCCGTGGGTCACCCTGGTGGGTGCCAACGACAACAAGCTCGATAGCGGCGCCGGTACGCTCACCAGCACCCAACCAGCGGGTACGTATTACATTCTGGTCGAACCCGAGTCGGGCAGTGGTTTCTATTTCCTCACCATTCGCGAGATCATCAACACCAACCCGTCGGTCACGACCAATGTGGAAGCGTCCACGCTCAATGTAGGTGAGAGCACGCTGGTCACGGTCAGTTTGAACAACGTTCCGGTTGAGGGCTACACCAGCGCCGAATTCACCTGTTCCTACGACCCTGGCATGCTCTCTGCCGGCAATATCCAGTTCGGTGACCTTTTTGGTGCCGATGCGGTATCTGCCATCAATGACCCGCAGGATGGCAGTTTCATCGTGGCCATTGCGGGCAGTAACGGCAACAAAGCCACTACCAGCGGCCCGGTCTTCACCTTTACGGTGACTGCCTTGCAAGCCGGGCAGACCTCGGTCAATTGTGGCGTCCGCGTCTCTCAGGGGGATAACGTCCTCACACCGCTCGAATCCTTCTCGGATTCTTTGACCATCATCGGCCTGGCTCCCACTGTCACCCCCACAGCTGGTCCGGTTGAATCGCCCACGGCAACCATCCCTGCTGCGAGCGAAACCCCCACTACTCCGGCAGAGACTGCCACTCCCGCAGAGACGGCTACACCTGCAGAAACCGCCACGCCTACATTTACAGCCACGCCTGAGGCTTCTCCCACTCCGACCTTTACTTCCACACCGCTGCCTACCAACACCCCCGAGCCTTCTCCCACACCGCTACCCGCGGGCGCTCTCACCGGCCAGGTCAACGCCAGCAAGCCGGTGACGGTCAGTTTGTATGACGCAGCGAACGTGTTGGTGGCCTCAGTCCCGGCCAACCCCGATGGCACCTTCAGCCTCACCGCCCCGGCAGGGACGTACACCGTCAAAGCCACGGCGGCTGGCTATCTCAGCGCCGCGGGTTCGGCCACGCTCACCAGCGGCGGCTCAGCCTCCATGCCCGCCATCGACTTGATCCCCGGCGATATCGACGGCAACGACCTGATCGACCAGTTCGATGCCCTCACCATCGGCATGAGCTACAACACTGCCACACCTGCCGCCGCCGACCTCAATGACGATGGCAACATCGACGTGCTCGATCTCGAGATCCTGGCCGAGAATTATCGCCTCGCCGGCCCCACGCTCTGGCAATAAGCCAGCCTGAATCAAAACGTCCGGGGTGTGCCGATCAGCACACCCCGGTTCGGAGATTGAAATGACAAAGCGTATTTTTGCTCTGTTCCTTGCCAGCTGGCTGGCTGGTCTCGCAGTATTCGGGGTCAAGGCCCAATCCACCGATTCCATCTGGCTCACCGCCGATACCACCTCCTACAAGACCGGCGAAACAGTGACCGTCCTGGTCAATGCCATTGCGGGCACCCCGGTGCAGGGCTTCACTTTCCAGATCCGCTATGACCCGGCCTGTTTGAAGCCGATCAAGGCCTCCAGTCCCGTGCCCGGTATGAACGGCCTGGCTCTGCCACAGATCAGTGGTCAGGTGGATGGCTCCTATGCCAGCACGGTGCCGCAAACCGTGAACGGAGTTCTGGCTCAAGTCTATTTTCAGGCGTTGGGCGGTTGTGAGACCAACCTCACCCTGGAAAGCGCCGCGTTGGCGATCCGCAATGAACAGGGCTTTGCTGCCCCGTTGCCCGGTGTGATGGTGACTACGAATATGGTTGCCATGTCCATCTCACAAGAGGTGGGGGAGTCGCTCATGATCCCAGTGGCAGGCGCGAACCTGCCTCTCGAACCGACCATCTTCGAGCAGACCTCCCGGCCCATTTCAGGCTGGTGGATCGGCCTGCTGGTTTTGACGTTGGCAGGCGGAGCAGGCTGGTTCCTGTTCAAACGTCTGCGCCCAGCCCCAGCCACGCCTCGCGCTCAGCCGGTGCCTGCTTCTGTTTCCATGAACCGCCCGCCAGCGAACAAAGTGTCACCTACTACGGGTGTGGCCGCTGTGCACTTCAAGCGCGGACCTTATGCCGGTAAGAGCATTCCATTGAATCGTTTACCGGTGTTGATCGGGCGCAATCCCACCAGCGATATCTGCCTGAATGACCCGCACATCCTCGACCAGCACGCTCGTATCTTCGAGACCAACAATGGCTATTACCTGATGGACCTCGGCGGTGAGACCTATGTCAACGGGCAGATGGTGAAGCGCAACTCAGCGTTCCTCAAGCCGGGCGATGTGGTGCGCCTTGGCAAGAGCGCGTTGTTCGTGTTCGGTTCGTAGGGATAGGCCACAGTGAAGCCTGATGTAATTCGAAGCGGAGCAGGCCAACCCGTGGAAGGAAGCGAGTCTGAATGTCCGTAGTATCCAGAAACATGTTGAGGGGTTTCGTGCTGCTGGTATGGCTGGCCTCGTTGTTCCCCATCCAACACCCGGCCCAGGCTGCCACGCCCCTGCCGCCCGTGGATCTGTTCCAACTGCCGTGGG
The DNA here is from genome assembly GCA_964547115.1 of uncultured Anaerolinea sp. Lineage (GTDB taxonomy): Bacteria > Chloroflexota > Anaerolineae > Anaerolineales > Villigracilaceae > Defluviilinea. The sequence goes on from CAZJMZ010000208.1 coordinate 5,327, forward strand.
ATCAAGGCCTGGCCTGGTATGCGATCGATGGCTTCGATGATGGCAGCGACCGCCCGGCGGGCAGTTCTCATAACTATAACAATGGCGGCGCCGTGGATTTTGCGCCGCGCTTGAACATGGTGACCGGGGCCGATACATCCAATGCCTGGGTGGCTGCCGCTGC
>CAZJMZ010000209.1:0-5469 GCA_964547115.1 uncultured Anaerolinea sp.
ATTTCCCTTCCGCTTTGACCTTGTTCTTGATCATCCCCAGCCCTTCGATCTCCACCGAGACTTCGTCACCGTCTTTAAGTTCGCCCACCCCCGAGGGCGTGCCGGTGAAGATCAGGTCGCCGGGCTCGAGCGTCATCACCGACGAGATATAAGCCACCAACACCCCCACATTGAACACCATGTCGCGGGTGGATGCCATTTGCCGCATCTGTCCATTCACCCGGCAGGTGATGACCGCGTCCGAAGGGTCGAAATCGGTGTCGATCCACGGACCGAACGGGCAGAACGTGTCGAAGCCCTTGGCACGGGTCCACTGGTCATCGGTCTTTTGCAGGTCGCGGGCGGTGACATCGTTGCCCACTGTGTAACCCAGGATGTGCTTTTTGGCATTGGCAGCTGTGATGTGCCGTCCACGCTTGCCGATGACGACCACCAACTCGCCCTCGTGCTCCACCCGGCTTGATTGCGGCGGCAGGAGGATGGTCTCGCCGCTGGCGATGATGGCCGAGGGTGGTTTCAGAAAAATGAGCGGAACTTTGGGCACTTCGTTCCCCAGTTCTTTGGCATGGTCCACATAATTGCGGCCTACGCATACAATCTTGCCCGGCTCTGAGGGAGCCAGCAGGCTCACTTCAGGCAGGGGGGTGGTGGCCTCGTTCCGGCGGTAGCGCCCGAAGGGATTCCCGCTGATCTCGCCGACTTTATCGTCCAAAAGCCAGCCATATTTTGCTTTTTTACTGTCAGGTGTTGAGTAACGGACAATGCGCATGTGTCCTCCGGTGCCAAGTGTAACATGATGTATAATGGCGGGCACGGGCGCTTAGCTCAGTTGGTTAGAGCACTTCTTTTACACAGAAGGGGTCAGGGGTTCGAGTCCCTTAGCGCCCACAACAGCCTTGCCGGTCGGTGAGGCTGTTCGTTTTGCTGAGACCTTTTGCCGCTGACACCGTCCTATATACGCAAAAGCGGCGTTTTAATATGGATTTGTCGGCCGTGGTTTTTTGCGTATTTCTGTATAATAGAGAGCGAAAATGGCCCCAATGTACGTGGGGTCGAAAGTGCCTCAGTGAGCATCCGTTTCAAGGTCATTCTGCCATACATGTTGTTGACGCTTCTCGTCGCTGTGACGGGTGCGTTCGTGGTCACGCGCCTGGTGGCGAGTTCGCTCGAGGAACGCCTGGCCAACCAGCTGTTGGAATCGGGGCGCGTGGTTTCAGACCTGATGGCGCGGCAGGAGTTGAAGCACGTGGAAGCCGCCCGGGTGCTGGCCTTTACCAGCGGGGTGGGCGAAGCCCTGCAGGCCGGGGATGTGGCGCAGGTTGTTCGTCTGGCTAAGCCGGCTGCGGGGGGTGTGAACGTTGAGTCGGTCATGGTGTTCGATGCCGCAGGCCGGGAACAATTGCATGTGCTCAAACAAAAAGATGGGGTGGTCGATGTCAGCCAGGCGGACCGGGCGACAACGCTGCCCATTGTTGGCGAATTGCTCGCGGAAAAAAATCCCGATAGTCTTCCCAAACGCATGCTCGCCACCGACCCGGTGGATGGGCGCTACTATTACTTCACCGTCATTCCGATACCCAATGGGGATACACTGGCGGGGGCGGTGGTGGTGGGTACCTCGGTAAATACCGTCATGCCCACGCTCAAGGCCACCTCCCTGGCAGATGTGGTCTTTTACGGCGAGAACGGGCAGGCGATCGCCTCCACTTTGCAATCGGAAGCGGATGCGCTGTTCCTGCAGACCATTTCCATCCCCACCGAAACCTACCAGCGTGTCATCCAGCAGGACAACATTGTGGAGGGTGAGAACTTTCAGGTGGATGCGCGCTGGTATCGCCTGGCGCGCGCGCCACTCAAGATCTCCAGTGACCGGCTGGCCGTCTTTGCCGTCATCCTGCCGCTCGATTTTGTGCTCGAGGCCGGGGCTACGAACCGCTCCAACTATGTTGTGATCTATTCGGTGGCCATGCTGCTGGTCATCGTCATTGGGTATCTCGTGTCGCGTCTGATCATCAACCCGCTCTCGGCGTTGGTGCGCACCTCGCGTGCCATTGCCGGAGGTGACCTGACCCAGCGTACCAACATTCAAAGCCGTGATGAGATCGGGGTGCTCGCCAACACCTTCGACGACATGACTGGCAAACTGCAGCAGCGCACAGCCGAACTTGAACGTACCAATCACATTCTCGAACAAATGGACCGCACCAAAATGCGCTTCATTCAGATCTCGGCCCACGAACTTCGCACCCCCATGACCCTGGTGCAGGGTTACGCCCAAATGGCGCAGCTCAAAGCTGATAACCCCGATATGGATCGCTACACCCGCGGTATTCTCGAAGGTACCACGCGCATGGTCGAGATCATTGACAGCATGCTGGATGTCTCGCGCATCGATAGCAAGACCCTCGATATCTCGCCAGGCGAGGTCGAAGTGAGCAAGGTGATCGAGAAGGCGCAAAAAGCTTTCAGTACCGCATTCGTGGAGCGTCGCATCCAATTCCAATCCCAGGGTCTGGCCGGCCTGCCCATTATCTCGGCGGATAAAGACCTGCTTTACAAAGTTTTCTATCACGTGATCGGCAATGCCATCAAATATACGCCCGATGGTGGGTCTGTCACTGTAGCCGGACGGCATATCACCGAAGATCCTGCCGACCCCGAAGTGGAGATCACCGTACAGGATACCGGCATCGGCATCGACAAACAATACCAGGAACTCGTATTCGAAAAGTTTTATCAGACCGGCGAAGTCCTCCTGCATTCCTCCGGTAAGACCAAGTTTAAAGGTGGTGGGCCGGGCCTCGGGCTGGCCATTTCACGCGGCATCATCCAGGCGCATCACGGGCGCATCTGGCTCGAAAGCCCCGGGTACAATGAAAAGACCAATCCCGGCACCACTGTGCATGTACGTTTGTCCGTAAATGGACGTTACCATGACCGCAACCACGCGTGAACGCGACAAAGACCGCCGCGACTCCCTGCTGCTCCTGTTGCTGATCCTGCTGCTGGGCTTCTTCTGCATCTTCTTCGCCAGTGGATGGGCGCTCCGCTTCTCTCCACGCTGGAGCGTGCCAGCCAGCATGGACTCGAAACTCAACCCCAACAGCGACTTCCTCACCAGCCGCCCCTCTGGTGTGATTGCACCCCTCGACCCATCCATTCTCACCAGTTCATGGGTCATTGACGTATTCCTCACCCCCGGCGCCAGCATTCCCACCCGACAGTCGAGTCCCACGGTCCTTGCGCCGAGTTCCACCCCTGCGCCTTCCAATACACCCACTGCCACACCGCTGCCGCCCAGCGCCACTGCCACAACTGTTTTCGTTACGCTCACACCCACCAAGGTGGTCTACTCTCCGATCCCGCCCACCTCAACTTACACACCCACGCCCACGAACACACCGATTCCCGTCATCCTCACCGACTTGCGTATCACCAAGACCGATGGCGCCACAACCTATACGCCAGGCGCTGTCATTACCTACACTCTCGGCGTTTCGAACATTGGGCCTGCTCCCGCAACCGGCGTCAACGTGGTGGATGTGCTGCCTGCAGCCATTACAGGCATTACTGTGAACTGTGTCTCCGGCGGCGGCGCGGCCTGCGGTGTGAATGCCTCAGCGGGCAACAACCTGTCGTTCACAGGGGCAGCCATCCCTGTGGGCGGAACGCTGACCATCACCGTAAATGGCACGGTCAATTCAGCCGCCACAGGCAACCTGGTCAACACCGCCTCGGTCATTGTGGGCCCCGGTCAGACCGACCCAGCCTCTGGCAACAATACCGCCACCGATATCGATACCCCCGCGCTGCAGACCGACCTCGGCGTCACCAAGACCGACGGCTCGCTCACCTACACCGCCGGGACGCCCATTACCTATACCATCACTGTTAACAATGCCGGGCCATCCAATGCCACCGGGGTCAGTGTGACCGATGCCATTCCGGTGACCATCACTGGCGTGACCATCAATTGCGCGGCTAGCGGCACGGCCAGCTGTGGTGTGGATGCATCAGCAGGTAACAACCTATCCTTCACGGGTGTTAACATCCCGGTGGGCGCGGGCAACTTCCTGACCATTACTGTGAATGGTAATATCAATTCTGCGGCGACAGGCAATCTTGCGAACACCGCCACAGTCATTGTCGGTGCCAGCCAGACTGACCCGGTGCCCGGTAACAACCTCGCCACCGATACGGATACCCCCAACGCCCAAACAGACCTCGGTATCACCAAGACTGACGGCTCGCTCAGCTACACTGCCGGGACACCCATTACCTATACCATCACCGTCGCTAATGCCGGGCCGTCCGATGCCATTGGCGCCAGCGTGACCGATACGATCCCCGTTTCCATCACTGGCACGACCATCAATTGTGTGGCCAGCGGCACGGCGAGTTGCGGTGTGAACGCCTCGGCGGGCAACAATCTGTCCTTTACGGGTGTCAATATCCCTGTGGGCGCGGCCAACTTCCTGACCATCACCGTGAACGGCACGGTCAGTTCTGCCGCCACGGGTAATCTCGTCAACACCGCCGCCGTTAACGCAGGAGCCAGCCAGACCGACCCCGCACCCGGTAATAACTTTGCGACGGATACCGATACCGCCGATCCACAGATCGACCTGTCGATCACCAAGAGTGATGGTTCAACCACGTATAAAGCCGGGAACCCGGTGACATACACGATCGTGGTCGCAAATGGTGGCCCATCGAATGCCATCGGTGCCAGTGTGACGGACACAATTCCCGCAGTGATCACAACTCCCACCATCAATTGTGTGGCGAGCGGCGCAGCCAGTTGTGGCACCAATGCCTCAGTGGGTAATAACCTGTCGTTTACCGGCGTGAGTATTCCGGCGGGTGCGGCAAACTTCATTACCATCACGGCCGGTGGCACGGTCAGTGGTGCGGCCAGCGGGAACCTGGTGAACACTGCCACCGTGAATGCAGGCACGGGTCAGACCGATACTGCCCTTGGAAACAACACCGCCACCGATACCGATACGCAGGTCTTCCCCTCGGCTGACCTGCAGATCACCAAGACTGACGGCAGCGCCACCTACACCCCTGGCAACGGCCTGACCTACACCATTATCGCCTCCAACCCGGCCGGGCCGGATGGCGTGGCCGGTGCCACAGTCACAGACGTCATCCCTGCCATGCTCACCAATGTCACGTGGACCTGTACCGCCTCCGGTCTGGCCTCCTGTTCTGCCAGCGGCGCCGGGAACCTGAACGACACGGTCAACCTGCCTGTGGGTGGCTCTGTCACTTACACGGTCTCGGCTACGGTATCGGCTAGCGCACTGGGAACCTTGACCAATACTGCCACGATTACCGGCCCCGCCCTTTTCACGGAAGTCAATGCGGCCAATAACAGCGCCTCTGATACCGACACCTATGCCGGCGGATCGAATATTGGCATTGGCCCGCGAGATGGCGCATCTCAGAATATTCCCCCCGGAG
>CAZJMZ010000210.1:0-5434 GCA_964547115.1 uncultured Anaerolinea sp.
TCCATGTTGGAAATCAGCCAGACCCTGACCCAATCACTCGACACACACACGATCCTGCAACAGATCATTGATAACATCACCCAGGTCATGGGGTTGGACAGCGGAGTGATCTACACACTGACTGATGAAAAACTCTACCTGGAGGCTACTGTCCCTCCATTGCCACCCAATTTCCCGGATGAATTCCGTCATGCCAATCTGGCTGAACACCCCCACATTCAAACTGCGCTTGCCAGGTGTGCACCTGTCATCATCCCCGATACCATGACAGCAAATCTGACCGAGGCCGAACGCGCCGTCTCCAGCGCCAGAGGCCTGCGTTCGATCGCCTATCTGCCGCTCATGATCGCCCAGAAAGCCATCGGGGTGTTGATCGTAGCCTCCACAACCGCGGTACGCACGTTCACCGCTGAGGAGCTACAGTTATATCAAGGCTTCTCCGGTCAGGCTGCCCAGGCCATTGAAAATGCGCATTTATACGCTACAACCAAAAGCCACGCCGCCGAGTTGGAAAAACAGATCACCGAACGGAAACAGGCTGAGGAAAACCTAAGCAAAAGCGAAGAGCAATATCGCTTCCTACTCGACAACACCAGCGATTTTATTGCCCGTTATGACGTCAATGGCAGGATGTTATTTGGGACAGATGCGGCACTCCGGTTTAATGGTTACCGGCAAAACGAGTTGGTTAACACGTCAGCCTGGGACCGCATTCACCCGGACGATCTGGATAACGTGCGAAACATCCTGGAGACTGTAATCAGAACCGGCCAGGAAGGCAGGGCTGAGTATCGTGTGAGACACAAGAACGGTGAGTACATCTGGGTCGAAGCCAGCGGCAGGCGTGTATTGAACCTGGCCGGCAAGCCCGAGATCATCGTGGTTCAACGCAATATCACTGAACGAAAACAGGCCGAAGAGAAGCTGCAAGAATCAGAGCGACTGTATCGCAATGCCATGGAAGTGGCCGGGGCGGTACCTTATTACCAGTCCTATTCCGGTGAAATCCCCACCGTGACGTATGAATTTATCGGGGAAGGGATTCGCCAGATCACTGGCTATGGTCCCAGGGAATTTAATGCGACGGTTTGGGATTCCCTGGTGGAAAAAGCCATTCCAGTGGAGGAACTCGAGGGTTATTCACTGGACGAAGCTGCCCAAAGAACCCGGGCAGGTGAATTCCCGATCTGGAAATGCGAATTTCAAATTCGCGATCGCGCCGGAAAAACTCATTGGGTCTTTGAAGCGGCAGTGGAGTTGCGCGATGCCGACGGGCAACCTGTGGGTTCCATTGGCTCATATCAGGATATCACCACCCGTAAACAAGCGGAAGAAAAGCTGCGCGAGAGCGAAGAAAGATTCCGCACCGTGGCGGACTTCACATACGATTGGGAATACTGGCTGGATGAAAATCAGCAGTTCCTTTACGTTTCTCCAACGTGCGAACGGGTCACAGGCTATACACGGGAGGAGTTCCTAAGAGACCCGGAACTTTTGCAAAGAATACTCCACCCTGTCGATCGCCAATTGTACGAGAACCACATGCGTGAAGAATTCGATCTGGACGAAGGCAAAGCCCTGGACTTCCGTATCATCACAGCCAAGGGTGAGGTCCGCTGGATCGCCCATACCTGTCGCGAGGTGGTCGATCGGCATGGCATCAGGCAGGGACGACGAGTCAGCAACCGGGATATTACTGAGCGTAAACGGTCAGAGGAAAAATTGCGCGAAAGTGAAGTGCGATATCGCGTCCTGTTTGATAATTCGCCAGTCTCACTCTGGGAGGAAGATTTCTCTGCCGTCAAGGTCAAACTGGACGCGTTACGTAAATCCGGCGTCACTGATTTCCATCAATACTTTATCGAACATCCTGAAACTGTGCTTGAATGCGCCTCTCTGGTCCAGGTACTGGATGTCAACAAAACCACCCTAAGCCTGTTTGGCGCCACTCACAAAGCGGAGCTTTTACACACCCTGGAAAAAAATCTTCAGGATGAAGCCATTCAGGGCTTTGAACATGAACTGGTCAACATCGCCTCCGGCAGAACCATGTTCGAATGGGAAGGTCGCAATTACAAGACCACCGGGGAATTGATCGATGTGCATTTGGGCTGGTCAGCCGCCCCAGGGCATGAGACTGATCTGGCCAAGGTACTCATATCCGTCACAGATATCACCCAACGCAAGCAGACCGAGCAGCAGTTGCGAACCAGCCAGGAAAACTACCGGGGCCTGCTGGAAAGTCTGAACAGCGTCGTCGCCACGGTGAATGGTGATGGCCGTTTCCTATACATGAACGACACAGCCGCTGAACAACTGGGAGGCAGTCCTGCACAACTCATTGGTCAAACCATGTATGAACTCTTTCCGGCCCATGTGGCGCAGGAACAAATGGCCGATATCCTCGTTGTGATCACTTCGGACCAGGGCAAGACCTTTGAAAACCTCAGTTTCGTGAAAGGCCAGGCACGCTGGTACCGCACTTCCATTCAACCTCTGCACGCCGAAAACGGGCAGGTTGAAGCTGTCTTGATCAACTCCACAGACATTCATGATCTGAAGATGATGCAACAGCAGCTCCAGGAATTGAACCAATCCCTGGAGGAAAAGGTCGAACAGCGCACCGCTGAAGCACAGGACCTCTACAACAATGCTCCGGTCGGCTATTACTCCACCAACAACGAACGTCAGATCACAGCGATCAATCAAACCGAACTGACCATGCTTGGGTATGCACGAAATGAGTTGTTGGGGCGGCACGATGCGATCCTCTTCACCCCGGAAAGCGAAGTCGCTCTGCATGATAAGCATCGCCGTCTCATGGACCAGGGGAGCGTAGTCGATATTGAAATAACCGCGAGGCGCAAAGACGGCTCCACCTTTCCAGCCATGATCAATGCCACTGCCGTCTATGATGAAGCCGGGAACTTTATCTCAAGCCGCAGCACCCTGACCGATATCAGCATTCGCAAACAGGCAGAGGATGCCGTGCGTGAAAACCTCAAACGGGTTAAGGCTCTGTACGAGGTCAATCAGGGAGCCATTGAATCTTCAGACCAGCGCACCCTGCTGGGCCTGGTCGCCAACACGCTGGTGGACGTTCTCAGCTGCGACCGTGTCAATATTCTCTACATGGATGTGCCCAACCGCAGGATCGAGTTTGCCTGCAAAGGTGGGCCAGGCGCTGCAAACATCGCAGAGATAACCTTTGAAGAGGCTTGGGCCGGGCTCTCAGGTTGGGCGTTGCGGGAACGCCAGATCGCCTGGTCGCCCGATGGCAGCCCGGATGACCGTGAAAGCCCCGCCGTACAGGCACGCCGGCAAGGTACCCACGCAGGTGATATTGTCGTAGTCCCGCTTTTCTATCAGGAGCATCCATTAGGGACCATCACGCTCATTAACCAGCCCGGCACCAAATCGTTTAATGCCGACGATCTGGATCTGGCCCAGGCGATCGCCAATCAGGCAGCCATCGCCATCGAACGCATTCGGGCAGAGAACAAGATCCGGCAGGCCAACATGGAGCTGGAAAAAGCCATGCGGGTAAAAGATGAGTTTCTGGCCAACATGAGCCACGAACTGCGAACACCGCTCAACGCCATCATTGGCCTTTCAGAGAGCCTGCTCGAAAACACGGTCGGCGAGCTAAATGCGCGTCAACAGAAATATACGGGCACGATCCATGAAAGCGGTCAGCACCTGCTGACCTTGATCAACGATATTCTCGATCTGGCAAAAATCGGCGCAGGCCAGGTCACCCTTGAACCCAGTCGTGTGGATGTCCACGCCGCCTGCGAATCGAGTTTGCGCATGGTCAGGCAGCTTTCGCACAAAAAGGGTCTGCAAGTTCAGTTTGATATCGATGCCGATATCGACTTTATCACTGCCGACGAACGCCGCCTGAAACAAATGCTTGTAAATCTGTTGAGCAATGCCGTCAAATTCACCCCGGCCACGGGTCAGGTGGGCCTGGAAGTGCGCGGTGATCGCATAAATCAAAGCATGCAATTTACCGTTTGGGATACAGGCATCGGTATCTCCAGGGAAGATCAAACCCGCCTGTTCCAGCCATTCGTGCAGGTGAATCCGGCTTTGACTCGTGAAACTGGGGGAACCGGGCTGGGGCTGGCACTCGTAGCCCAGATGGTCCAGATGCACGGCGGCAGTGTTGGTTTGGAAAGCGAGCCGGGGCAGGGCAGTCGGTTTTACTTTATATTGCCCTGGCACAAAGACCCGCCACTTCAGACAGACAACCAACAGCCTGTCTTACAGGTTTCCGAGACAGAGTCCCACCCCACCCCAAAAACCGGCACTCGGACCATTCTGCTGGTGGAAGATACCGAAACCTCGATCATGACCATCCGCCAGTACCTGGAACATATCGGGTACCGCGTTGAGGTGGCCCGCAATGGTCGGGATGGCCTAAAGGCGGCCAGGCAGTTCAAACCAGACCTGATCTTAATGGATGTTCAAATGCCGATGATGGATGGTCTGGAGACGATTCGAAAGCTTCGCACCGAGGCTGAATTCCAAAAGACCCCCATCATTGCCCTCACCGCCTTTGCCATGTCTGGTGACCGCGAACGTTGCATGGCGGCGGGCGCCACCGACTACATGAGCAAACCGGTCAAACTGAAGGAGCTTGTTACTGTGATCGAACAGCTGCTAAAGTAATCTTCACACCCTCAACGGGCCATCCCATGCGTTGAGGTCAGATATTCACCAAACAGCCAACCAGTTACGCAGGTTGGCTGTTTGATTGTATCCATACTGAATGCTTCGAGACACCACTCCTTGATTACATGGACCTGGGCCCGCATGTCAACTCACAATAGGCTTATGCCATGTTTCGCACTTCCCCACTGACAGTCACGCTCTCACCCACCCTGGAGCTGAAACTAACCATCAGGCGGGAGGGCACGCCCATATCTTCTCCCTGCAAGATCGTGAACTCCTGCTTGCCCGGCCAACCGATATCACGCAGATAGCCTGCCAGTGCGGCTGCAGCGGCACCCGTTGCCGGGTCTTCATAGACGCCGCCCGCTGCGAAGGCATTGCGCGCATGGATGATCGCCTCGGTCTCCTGCCATAGCAAGCTGATGGTAATGAGTCCCTGTTCCATCATCAAAGCCCGCACGGGTTCGAAATCATATTGCATGTTCGCCAGCGTTGCGCGCTCTTTGACGAACAGGATCAAGTGTTTTGCACCCGCGCCTGCAAAGCGCACGGGAAAGTCCGCGTCCAGTTGGCTGCGTTCCATATGGAAGCCAGCCAGCACCCGATCGACAAACTCATCCGGCGCATCCGCAGACCAGGTCTCCGGCGATTGCAGCGTGGCTGAATAGCCTTCAGCAGTTTTCTCCGCACGGACCGTGATCTCGCTGTTATTCAGCACCAACCTGTATTCACCTGCACCATGGCGTTCCCCCAACGC
>CAZJMZ010000211.1:0-2417 GCA_964547115.1 uncultured Anaerolinea sp.
GACCCCAACCGCAAATTGATGACCGCGCGCGAAGCGCTATATCTCGGCACACGCGGAGGAGCAGCGGTGCTCGGGCGCAGCGACATCGGATCGCTCGAAGCTGGCAAATGTGCCGACTTCTTCGCCGTGGACCTGAACAAACTCGGCTTTGCAGGCATGCACGATCCCGTTTCGGCGGTCGTCTTCGGCCAACCGGTCAATGCAGCCTACACCGTGGTCAACGGTAAATTCGTCGTCAAGGCCGGTCAACTCGTCACGGTGGATGAGCAAAAACTCGCCGAGAAACATCGTCAGGCCGCCAAGCGGCTGTTGACCAGCTAATCATTTATTCCCTCTTTGCCCATATTCAAACCATGACCGGTATTCTTCTCAGTCTCGTTGTTGGTTGGCCCGCCGTTCTGATCACTTGTGGGGTGGCGGTTTATGGCCTCGTGAAGTCAGACCATCGCTTTCTCGTGGCGGCGGCGGTGCTGGCTTTGCCGTTCGCCTGGTTCTTGAGCGGTTTCCCCATCATCCGCTCGCCGATCTTTTTGGTTCCGGTGTTCCTCTTTTCTGCCGGGTATGCCATGCACCGCGGGCGCGAGATGCTGGCCTGGTTCCTGGCCATCCTGTTCTTTCTGGCGGTCATCTTGTTGTTCATGGTCATCCTTGCAGGCGGATGAAGACGCTGGTCATGTTCTCCGGCTTGCCGGGCACGGGCAAGTCCACGCTGGCGTGGCAACTGGCGCGTGAATTGCAATGGCCGCTCCTGTGCATCGACGATGTGCTCGGCGAGATTCCCGAGAATCCCACGGTCCGCTTTTGGGATGCCCGAGTGGCGATCCTGTTGGGGCTGGTGGAGAAGCAGCTTGAAGTGGGCCTGAGCGTGATCGTCGATTCGGTGTTCATGAATCTCGATCGGCTGCACGCGCAGGCGCTGGCGTCCAAACATCAGGCACGCTTCCGCCCGATCTACACCTTCATGTCTGATGAAGCGTTATGGGAACAACGTGTGACCGCACGTTTTGCAGCCGTGAACAATCCCGACGTTGCCACCTGGGAGCGCATCCAGCATCAACGCACACACTTCCGCCCGTGGGAACCCGGCACCGCGCTGTTCGTGGATAACGCGCAGCCGCTCGCAAAAAACTATGCGGACGTGCTGCGCTTCGCAACGACCGATGACCTGCTCCTGCACCCCCTGCCGGACCTCCCCTGGTCCGTTGGTGACTATCACTAAGCCAACAGAATGGAGACCCTATGCCTGCTTCTGCCAAACTAACCCGTGCCCTGGTTGATACCGCCATGGGGCGCACGCCCGCCGACCTGGTGATCCGCAACGGTCAATGGGTGAGCGTGCAATCTGGTGAGATCATCCCCGGCACCGATGTGGCCGTGAGGGATGGGCATATCGCGTATGTGGGGGAGGACGCCAGTCATGCCATCGGCAAAAAGACGAAGGTCATCGATGCGAAGGGGCGCTTCCTCGTCCCCGGCCTGCTCGATGGGCACATGCATGTCGAATCGGGCATGGTCACGGTCACCGAGTTCGTGCGGGCCGTGGCGGTGCGCGGCACTACCGGCATGTTCATTGACCCACATGAGATCGCGAATGTGTTCGGCCTCAAAGGTGTGAAGTTGATGGTGGATGAAGCGCAAAAGCAGCCCATCCATGTGTGGGTGCAGATGCCTTCGTGTGTGCCTTCGGCGCCTGGCCTGGAAACTCCCGGCGCGCATATCGGACCCAAAGAAGTGGCCACTGCGATGAAGTGGCCCGGCATCATCGGCCTGGGCGAGATGATGAACTTCCCCGGCGTGTTCATGGGTGATAAGAACATGCTGGAGGAAATGTCGATTACACACGCGCACGGCAAGACCATCGGCGGGCATTATGCGTCACCCGATCTGGGTCTGCCGTTCCACGGGTATGTGGCGGGCGGCGCGGAGGATGACCACGAAGGCACGCAACTTGAAGACGCCATCGAACGCGTGCGGCAGGGCATGAAGGCCATGCTGCGTTATGGTTCGGCCTGGTACGACGTGGAAGCGCAGGTGGGTGCCATCACCCAACACGGTTTGGATTCGCGCCGTTTCATGCTCGTCACCGACGACTCGCATGCGGGCACGCTCACCTATGAAGGGCACATGGACCGCGTGCTGCGGCATGCCATTGAGCAGGGTCTGCCGCCCATCACCGCCATTCAAATGATGACCATCAACACCGCCGAGCATTTCGGCGTCTCCAAAGAGATGGGCATGATCGCCCCCGGCCGCTGGGCCGATGTGGTGCTGGTGAAGGACCTGCATCACTTCAAAGCCGAAATGGTCATCGCCAAAGGGCAGGTGATCGCCGAAGGCGGCAAGTGGCAGACGAACCTGTCGAAGTTCGCCTACCCGGCCTGGGTGAAGCGATCGGTGAAATTGAAGAGGCCATTGAA
>CAZJMZ010000211.1:2517-3610 GCA_964547115.1 uncultured Anaerolinea sp.
GGCCGGTGTGCGATCGCTTCGACGGTGGCCCATGACTCGCATCACATGATCGTGGTCGGCACCGATGAGGCTTGTATGGCAGAGGCAGCCAACAGCCTGGCGCGCAGCGGGGGCGGTCAGGTGGTGGTGAAGAACGGCCGGGTCATTGGTCAGGTGGAGTTGACCATCGCCGGGTTGATGTCCACTGAAAAAGCGGATGTGGTGGCGAAGAAGGCCGAGTCGATCATCAAGGGCTTCAAGGCCTGCGGCTGCACCTTGAATAACCCGAACATGCAACTCTCTTTACTGGCACTCGTGGTCATCCCCGAGTTGCGCATTTCTGACAAGGGGCTGGTGGATGTGACGCAGTTCAAATTTATTCCGGTCTTGGAGGACTAATGTCAAATTTTCCCTTTCAACGCTTGCAGGCTGACCTTGCCAAATTGATCGAGCGCACGCCGCCCGGTCAGCGTTTGTTGAACGAGCCCGATCTCGCCAAGCAGATGGGCGTCTCGCGCGCCACCTTGCGCGAAGCGATGCGCACCTTCGAGACGCAGGGCATCATTCGCCGGCGACAGGGTTCGGGTACCTATGTGGTCGGCAAGGTGCCAGTCATTGATGCCGGGCTGGAGGTGTTGGAGAGTCTCGAGACCATGGCGCGCCGCATGAATCTGGCGATCACGGTCAGCGACCTGCATGTGGAACAGGCCGAAGCGGACCAGGCTGTGGCCGATGGGCTGGGTGTGGAAGTAGGCACCCGCCTCACCCGCATCCGACGCGTGATCCGCGCCGATGGGCGCCCGGCCGCCTATCTGGTCGATATCCTGCCTGAAAGTGTGCTCAAACCCGAACAGTTACCATCCGATTTCAGCGGTTCGGTGCTGGACTTTTTACTGGCCCGCGGTGATCGCCTGAGCAATTCGCGTGCCGTGGTCAGTGCCACCAACGCCCCCGCCGACGTGGCCAAGCCGCTCGAGATCCAGCGTGACGATGTGTTGCTGGTCTTCACCGCCCAGTTGACCGACATCAAAGGCGCGGTGGTCGATTACTCGATCAGTTATTTCATTCCGGGCTATTTCCACTTCCACGTCAACCGCCGGGTGGGGCAATAGTT
>CAZJMZ010000211.1:3710-5408 GCA_964547115.1 uncultured Anaerolinea sp.
AATAGCTCGCGGGAAGATATCATCCAATTCATGCTCGAGATCTGCGAGATCCCCAGCATGGATTCACAGATCGGCCCGGTGGGCGAGCGCATTCAAGCCGAGATGCGCAAACTGGGCTTCGATGAAGTGCGCTTCGACAAAATGGGCAACACCGTCGGGCGCATCGGCAATGGCAAGCGTGTGATGGTCTACGACTCGCACATCGATACGGTGGGCATCGGTGACCCGCATGAGTGGCAGTGGGATCCCTTCAAAGGCAAGATCGAAGATGGCATCTTCTATGCCCGTGGCGCGTGTGACGAGAAAGGCTCCACGCCCGGCATGATCTATGGCATGGCCATGGCCCGCGACCTGGGCCTGCTCAATGACTGGACCATCTATTACTTCGGCAACATGGAAGAGTGGTGCGATGGCATCGCCCCCAACACTTTCGTTGAAGTGGACCCCGGCATCAAACCCGATTTCGTCGTCATCGGCGAGCCCACCCGCATGCTCACCTACCGCGGTCACAAGGGCCGTCTCGAGATGAAGGTCACCTCCAAGGGCCGCAGCGCACACGCCGCCTCCAATCACCTCGGCGATAATGCCATTTACAAACTGCTCCCGGTCATTGCCGGTATTCGTGACCTCGAGCCGCAACTCGGCGACCATGAATTCCTCGGCCACGGCAAGATCACCGTCAGTGACTTGCATGTGAAAACCCCCTCCATCAACGCCGTGCCCGATGAAGCCGTCATCTACATCGATCGTCGCATGACCTTCGGTGAGACCAAGGAGCAGGTGCGGGCACAGGTCGAAGCGCTGATTCCCGCCGAGTTCCGCGATACGGTCAAATTGGAAGAACTCTTCTATGATGATCCATCCTACACTGGATTTGTCTTCCCCGTTGACAAATACTTCCCCGCCTGGGCTTTGGACGCGCATCATCCTCTCGTGGAGGCTGGTCAGGCTGCCCGAAAGGCCATTGGCCTCCCGGACGCCGACCCCGGCAAATGGAACTTCTCGACCAACGGCATCTACTGGGCTGGCAAGGCTGGCATCCCCTCGATCGGCTTTGGCCCCGGCGATGAAGTGACCGCCCACACCGTGAACGATTCGGTCTCGCTTGAGGATATGGTCAAGGCCACCGAGTTCTACGCCATTCTGCCGAGTTTGATCAAGTAGGGACCGGGTCTCCCCGACCAAGCTTGGGTCGAGACGCCCCTATACAACACAAAAAATGAAAACCATCGAGATCCGCCGCCATTCCATCCGCTCCAAGCCCGGTGACCATTTGAATCACCAGGGTGTTCGGCTTGCGCGCCGGGTGGGTGAGCATTTGGGTCCGTTCGACCGGGTGGTCACCTCGACCTTGCCGCGGGCCATCGAAACCGCGATTGCGATGGGCTTCGGTGTGGATGAATACAACGAGTTGATGAGCAGCTATGGACGAGAGGTGGAGCGCGAAGCCCCGTGGCCGCTGTCGCTGGCGGGCTATGCGGAAGTCGTCCGCAGTGGCGGGGCGGCAGAACATTACGCGCGTGAACTGGCCGCGGTCTATGCGAGACTTGCCAATTCCCTGATGGATGGCCGGTCCGCGCTGGTGGTCAATCACGGTGGCGTGCTGGAGTTGGGCGCGGTGGCCTGCCTGCCCGATGCCGATCATTTCAAATGGGGCTCGCATTTCGATTACTGCGAGGGTGTGCGCTTATTTTGGGA
>CAZJMZ010000212.1:0-5371 GCA_964547115.1 uncultured Anaerolinea sp.
CAAAAGACCGCGGTGGCCGCGTCCCTGCGCGAACTCACCAATTTCGATGCGGCCTTCATCGGCAAGGTCATCAAACCGATGTTGCCTGTCATTCTCAATGAACTGTTCTGGGCGCTCGGCATCACCACCTACAACGCCATCTACGGGCGGATGGGCACCGCGTCCTTCGCCGCCATGAACATTGTCGGCACCATCGAGCAACTGGCCTTCGTGGTCTTCATCGGCATCTCGAACGCCACCTCGGTGCTGGTGGGCAACCGCATCGGCGCGGGCAAACAGGACGAAGCCTACGTGTATGCCGGGCGCTCATTAGGCCTGGGCGTGGTCGGTGGGCTGGTGATGGGCGTGCTGCTACAACTGGTCAAAACCCCGGTGTTATCGCTGTACAACGTCTCGCCGGAGGTCATTGCCAATGCCTCGCACGTTGTCAATGTCATCACGTTCTTTTTGTGGGTGCGCGTCAACAACATGACCATTGTGGTCGGCGTGCTGCGGGCCGGCGGCGATACGCGCTTCTCGCTCTTCCTCGATGGCATCATCATCTGGCTGGTGGGCGTGCCAATGGCCTACCTTGGCGCGAACGTCTGGCATTTCCCCGTTTATCTCGTCTATTTGTGCGCGATGAGCGAAGAAGCCAGCAAGTGGGTGTTGGGCCTGTGGCGCTATCGCTCCCGCAAGTGGATCCACGACCTCACCCAACACGTGTGAGTCTAGATCTGCTCCGCGTGTTGTAACACATAGGCCTCATAGGCCTGCATCAACAAACGTGTGACCTTGCCAGGTCCCCCCTGCCCCACTTGCACATCATCAATTTGGATGACCGGCACCACTCCGCGTGAGCTGGAGGTGATGAACGCCTCTTTCGCAGCCGGGAGCTGGTCCAGTTTCAAGGGGCGATACCTTACATCCACTCCCCTGCCCCGCGCCGCGCGAATGACCATCGTCCGCGTGACGCCGAGCAATATGTCCCTGCGGGCCGTACCAACGAAGACCTCATCCCCATCCTGACTCACATAGAAGAAATTGCTGGTCATGCCCTCCAGAATGCGGCCATTCTTCACCAGCAACGCTTCGAAGATACCGGCTTGTGCGAGATGCTTGCGCTCCTCATCGCTTTTGCCGATGAACGCCGTGGATTTGGTCCGCGGGTCGCTGCGGGCGAGGGTCGTGGTCTCGGTCCGCACGCCGTGACGGTAGACCTCCGGCGGCAGGAGCTTGAGCGGCTCGATGGAGATGTAGAACTCTTTCTGCGGTGATTCCATCAGGCGCACGCGGGCTTCTCCGGGGCGATACGGCTCGAGCAACAGGAGCAGGCTCCGGCGTAGGGTCGAAGCGTCTGCATCGGGCAGTCGCCGCAAGTGGGCGGCGAGTCCGATCACGCGGGTGCAATCGTCGAACGTGCGGAACGTCGAGTAGAACCCATTGGGTACGAGCTGCCGGGTGATGGCGTCGAGTGTGTCGGCCTCGCGCAGCTCGACGCGCCGCGGTTTTGTGGGAGTAAGTTGCCAGGTGGTGACCATGAATTTGATTATAAGCCTTGACACTTTGCGCGTGCGAGGTGTAAACTCTCGCTTGCAAAATGAGCGGACACTCATAATGTAAAACCCAAGGAAAGGAGCGCACGCATGTCCATGTACACATCCCTTAAACTCTTCATCACCCCCGTTGATGCTGGATTCGTACCTGCTCGTAGTGCGCCTATTGACCATTAAAGGTCTTCACCCCCTGTTGTTTCAGGCTGTGGCGCACAACGCCACAGCCTTTTTGTTTAAGTGTTAGCCGCCCACCGTTTTGGAGAACTGGAAATGACCACGATCGAACCCGCAATCACCTTTGACTTCCGCAAAACCATCGAAGAGAACCGTCTGAAGGGCCTCTGGAAGATGATGGTGGACTATCGTATGCCGTACATCGGTGCGACCGCCGCGCTGGCCATCTCGGCGCTGGCGAAGACCTACACCTACATCCTGCTGCGCTTCTTCGCCGATGATGTGCTCACCCAGGGCAAGTACATCGGTACGAGCCTGCTCACCTCCTCCCTGTGGATCGGGCTGGGCTTCATCGGGCTGGCGCTGGTGGAAGGCGGCTTCGCGTTCCTTTCGGGCCGGCTGGCGGCTTACACCGCCGAGGGCATCACCCGCCGCCTGCGCGACTTCCTGTTCGATCACATCCAGCGCCTGAGCTTCTCGTATCACGCCACCACCCCCACCGGTGACCTGATCGAGCGCGTGACCTCCGATGTGGACGCCCTGCGGCGTTTCTTTGCCGAACAGGGCATCGGCATGGGGCGCATCATCCTGTTGTTCGTGATCAACTTCATCGCGATCCTGAACCTGAATGTGAAGTTGGGTCTGGTCTCGGTGGTGACCATCCCGTTCATGCTGGCCGTCTCGCTATGGTTCTTCAAGAAGGTCACCAAGGCCTACGAGGAGTACCAGGCGCAGGAGGCGGTGCTCTCGACCACCCTGCAAGAGAACCTGACCGGCGTGCGCGTGGTCAAGGCCTTCGCCCGGCAGGATTATGAAAAGAAGAAGTTCGAGAAGGACAACTGGGGCAAGTACCTCAAGGGCAAGATCCTGTTGTTCATGCACTCGATGTTCTGGCCGCTCTCGGATATCGTGCTGGGCTTCCAGATGCTGTTCGGGTTCGTCTATGCCGCCAACATGGCCATCCGCGGCGAGATCACGGTGGGCATGTACATTGCCTACGTGGGCCTGGTGGTCTGGCTGATCTGGCCCATCCGCAACCTGGGGCGCATCATCGTCTCGGCCTCCACGGGCATGGTCTCATACGGCCGCCTGATGGATGTGGTCAAGCAGGCCCGGGAACCGTTGTTGGATGGCACATACCAGCCTGTAAACCCTTTGCGTGGCGATGTGATTTTTGAAAATGTGTCGTTTATGTATTCAGACGGCAAAGCCAATGCCTTGAAGGATATCTCCTTCCATGTGCAGCCAGGTCAGGCTGTGGCCCTGCTGGGCTCCACTGGCTCAGGCAAGACCTCGCTGGTGAATCTGTTGCCGCGTTTCCATGAGTACACCGCCGGGCGTATTCTGCTCGACGGCGTGGAATTGAAAGATTATCCGCGGGCGTTCCTGCGCCGCAATATCGGCATCGTGGAACAGGAACCCTTCCTGTTCAGCCGCTCGATCCGCGAGAACATCACCTACGGCGTGGGCCGGGAAGTCTCGGATGAGGAAGTGGAGCGCGCCGCCCGCGCCGCCGCCGTACACGACGTGATCATGGGCTTCCCTGATGGGTACAAGACCATCGTCGGCGAGAAGGGCGTGACGCTCTCGGGCGGGCAGAAACAGCGCGTGACCATTGCGCGCACCCTGCTCAAGAACCCGCGCATCCTGATCCTGGACGACTCGACCTCCAGCGTGGATACCGAGACCGAAGCCTCGATCCGCGAGGCGCTGAACGAGTTGATGGAGAACCGCACCACCTTCATCATCGCCCACCGCATCCAATCGGTGATGGTCGCTGACCTGATCCTGGTGCTGGATAAAGGCGCAGTCATCCAGATGGGCACGCACGAACAGTTGCTGGCTCAGAAAGATGGCATGTATCGCCGGATCTACGACATCCAGACGAGGATCGATGAAGAGTTGGAGATCGAGATCGCGCGTGCCAATTAACTTCGCTGGTTGGACTATCGACGCCAGCACTGAATAGAACTTGAATGTTACTTTGTGATTGTGGTCTCGATACTCGACCACCTTATGTAATGGAGATTAGACCATGTCTGAAGAATTACTTGAACTCGAAGAAGAAGAACATACCAGTAATCTGACTGCGCCGGTCTTCAAGCGCATCATGAGCCTGCTGCGGCCGCACTGGAAGTGGGTGCTGGGCTTTCTGCTCACCATCGCCCTGACCTCCGGCCTCGATGCTTACTTTACCTACCTGAACAAACAGTTCATCGATCAGGGCATCACGCTCGGCGATTCGGAGCGGGTGCTGTTCCTGGCAAGCATCTACGGCGGATTCATCGTCGTGCAATCGGCGGCAGTGTTCACCTTTATCTATCTGGCGGGTGTGCTGGGCGAACGCATCCAGTATGACCTGCGGCAGATGTTGTTCAACCACCTGCAGGACCTCTCGCTTTCGTACTATGCCCAGAACGCGGTGGGACGCCTGATCGCGCGCGTGACCTCGGATACGGGGCGCGTGGCGGAGCTGATGACCTGGGGCGTGGTCGACTCGACCTGGGCCGTCATGAACATTCTCACCTCGGTGACCTTCATGGCCATCATCAACTGGCGGCTGGCGCTGATCGTGTTCGCCATCATCCCGTTGATGATCTTCATTGCCATCAAGTTCCGGCAGTTGATCCTGGGTGAGTACCGCATCTCGCGGCGCACCAACTCGAAGATCACTGGCGCGTTCAACGAGAACTTTCAGGGCGTGCGCGTCGTCAAAGCCCTGCTGCGTGAGGACGAGAACACCAAGGAGTTCCAGCAGCTGACCACGAAGATGTACAACGCTTCATACCGTGCAGCCTGGCTTTCGGCGCTCTTCCTCCCCACCGTACAGATCATCGCTGCGCTGGCGCTCGGTTTCATCGTGGGCTACGGCGGTCAACAGATCACACTGGGTGTGATGACCATCGGCGGTATTCAGGCCTTCGTTTCCTACCTGACCTTCATGATGTGGCCGATCCAGGACCTGGCGCGCGTGTACTCTGAGACGCAGCACTCCATCGCTTCGGCTGAGCGCATCTTCAAGTTGGTGGATACCCCGCCCGAAGTACATGACCGTCCCGAAGCCATCGAAGCTAAAACCTTGATGGGCGAGATCGAATTCGACCACGTGGACTTTTACTACGAGGACCGCAAGCCCGTTTTACAAGACTTCACCCTCAAGGTGAAACCCGGTGAGATGATCGCACTGGTGGGCCCCACCGGCGGCGGCAAATCGACGATCGTGAACCTGCTCTGCCGCTTCTACGAACCCCGGGCCGGGGCCATCCGCATCCACGGGCAGGATTATCTGGACTACACCCTCGCCTCGATCCACAGCCGGATCGGGATCGTGTTACAGACGCCGCATCTTTTCTCGGGCAGTGTGCGCGACAACATCCGCTACGGACGCTTGAACGCCAGCGACGAGGAAGTGATCGAAGCAGCAAAAGTGGCCGGCGCACACGATTTCATTGTGACCCTCGAAAAGGGCTACGACCAGAACGTGGGCGAAGGCGGGAACCTGCTGTCGGTCGGACAGAAACAGCTCATCTCGTTGGCCAGAGCCGTGCTCGCCCGTCCGGAACTGTTCATCATGGACGAGGCCACCTCCAGCGTGGATACGCTCACGGAGGCGCTCATCCAAAGAGGTATGGAAGCCCTGATGCAAGGTCGCACGTCGTTCG
>CAZJMZ010000213.1:0-5344 GCA_964547115.1 uncultured Anaerolinea sp.
TGGGCGAAAAAATCCGCCGGGCGCTGTTGGGCGCTTCGGCGGTGGCTTTGTTGGGGTTTGGGTTGTACCAGCTTTGGCGGGGACTGCACTAAGTGACCGGGGTGCAAACCACCAGGCGATGCAAACCAAAGGTCGACTCGTGGATCGTTTCTACGTCCAGGCCGGCTTTGTGACAGGTAGCGGAGAAGTCTTGCACAGCCCATTCGTGCATGTATTCTGATTCGTCGATGATCTGTGCCACAAAGATCCAGATGGGAATCCAATTGGGCTTCACGGGCACATCGGGTTCGATGATGACCACCTTGCGGCGGGCTACGCGGCTGAGCTCCTTCAGTACATTGATCTGTACTGCTTCAGGCATGTGATGCAGCGCCAGTGAGAGCACTGCTACATCGAAGGCGTTATCGGGGAAGGCGAGATGCATGGCATCCATTTCGAGCCAGGAGGCATCGGCGCGGCGGGTTTTGGTGTGGGCGCGTTTCAGCATGCCACGCGCCAGGTCCACACCGATCACAGGGGCGCCAGCGTTGGCGAAGGTCAGGCCAAGTTCGCCTGTGCCAGTGCACAGATCGAGCACTTTTTCGCCAGGCTGCCAGCCGCTGAGCGTCACTGCTTTTTGACGCGTGCTTTTGCGGACGATTTCGCCGAGATCGTACAAGGAAGCGAATTTATTGTAATAGTACAGCACGTGATTACGAAAGTTGTGGTTGAGGCCGAGTGTGGTCATGGCACAGATCCCTTCTTGCTGTGAAGGTATGGGTGATCAGACTCTGTCTAACAGACCTGAGATAAAGACAATGATGGTGTTTTGGTTAAGGATGGGCGACGTTGGCTTGTGTCCTTATGGAGGGGTGAGGCTTCCCCCCTTATTCTTGCGGATGGCCTGTATGAGAAGTGGGCGAATTTTATCGCAAGCTGGCAAGTTGCACCTGTGCTTGAGTCAACTCATAAGGTACCCCCATGGTGTTGAAGATCTCCACTGCACGGGTAAGGTAGGCACGTCGGGCTGTCTGTTCTGGTTCGGTTTCGCCTAGCTTCAAGCAGGCAAGTCCTTCTTCGTATGGCATATTCAGAGTGTGAGCAGCATTCAGGCTTTTTTGCCAGTGCCTGAGCGCCGAGAGCTTATCGCCAGTGAGAAAAGCCACCCACCCTTCATAATAGGGTGTCTGCGGTTTGCCAATGGGGAAGACCTTTTCGAAGGCCTGCACCAGCTTGAGTGCTTTCAGTGCAGATGCTTTCATTTTTTCAGAGTCCAAACCCCGGGCGGGATTCTGAAGCGCTTTGTCCCAGAAGGTAAAGAAGACATCCGCAACGGCGCAGAAACCGACGTTGAGGGAATAGATGGTTGGTGAGATATTTTCTGCAAATTCAAGCACACGCCCGGCATGGTATAGGGCCTGCGCCTCTTCACCCAAACGCAAATGCGCCAGCGCCAGTGTGCCGTGGGTGTTGATGGACGAAGCGAGATTGGGGATCTCCTCAAGGATCTGCAGGGCCTCTTCCAGCATGGGGACGGCGGACGCGGCATCCCCCAGCCGGATGCTGTTGGCGGCGACCCCGAACAGTCCCCACCCCTGGTGCAGGGGGCTGTGGCGACGGCGTGCATCTTCGAGCAGGATTTGTTGCATCTGCATCGCGCGCTGCACTTCGCCGGAGATGAACGCGCTTTCAGCGTTCAGTACCATGCTATCACCCCATTGACGGTAATCGCCGATGGTTTCGCAGAGGGCTTTGGCTTCGAGAGTCTTGCGTTGCACCTCGGCCCATTTGCCCACCGTAACCTCATAGGCGCTGGTGACCACATTGACCGTAATGGTGTTGGATGGTTGGTTTACGGCCCGGGCGGCTGCAAGACTGCGGCTCACATAAGTCTCGGCCAGTTTATGCAATTGGGTGAATCCTGCCAGCACAGACATGCTGGCATAGGCGGAGGCCAGCTCGGAGGAGATGCCCGCCTTCTCGGCCTGGTTCAACAATCGCAGCACGGTGTAAACGATGGGGATGGTCTCGTTGCGGTAAAAATACATGCGCGACATCAACTCGTACAAGCGCGCGATCTCAATGGTGACTTCACGTTTAGTACCCCTGGCTTTGCCAATGAACCGTGCTGGAAAGTTCCAGTGCAATACCTGGAGCAGAACCTGCGGAAGGAGCCCGGCTATGAATTGCAAGGTGTTCCCCGGCAGGGGGCTGCCCAGCAGGCGCAAGGCTTCACGCACATTGCGCTCACATTCCGGCAGGTTCCCGAGGCCGTAGTGGGCCAGACCGAGGCGGCCGTGCCACCCAGCGCGCCGCACCTGTTGTTGGCGCTGCTCCGCGCGGACCATGCTGACAGGTTGGCGCCGGTCCCATTCAAGGGCCTGGGTGAAGAACTGGATGGCTTCCTTGCTGGCGTGGTTTTGCATGGCCTGCTCGCCGGCTTTTTCCAGATAGGTCACTGCCTTGTTGATGACCCCGGCTTGCTGGCGGGCATCCTGGCTCTCGGCGGCTTGTGTCCAGTGATGGGCCAGCAGAGGATAGTAGGCTTCGAGGTTGGCGCTGTTGTTTGACTCGATCCATTGGGCCACGGCCTGGTGTAACTGGCGGCGCTGGGAATACAGCATCAGGTTGTAGGCCACTTCCTGGGTGACGGCATGCTTGAAGATGTAGGCCAGGTCGGGGGGGGTGGATTCGACCAGGGTGAGACTGAGGCGCGTAAGCGTCTCCATATAATCGGGCAGGGCGGGGCGGTCGGCTTCAATCGGGTGGACCGCCTCCAGCACTTTGTAGGAGAAGATGCGGCCGATGACGCTGGCCACCTTCAAGGTCAATTGTTGAGATGGGTTCAGGCTGTCGATGCGGTTGGTGATGGCAGCTTGCAGTGTATCGGGCAGGGTCAGGTCTTCAAGATTGAGGAATTGGGCATCGACCCGGCATTCCTGATTTTCAATGGTGAGAATACCGCCATCGCGCAGGGCGTAAGCCAGTTCTTCTGCAAAGAAGGGATGCCCTTCTGATTTTTCGCGGATCAAACGCCCGATCAGCGGCGGCACCGATTTGACGCCCAGCCGCTGACAGACCAGGGCTTCGACATCATCGAGCAGCATGGCTTCAAGTCTGACCAGGTGTGTATCAGGTGTTTCGAGTAGTTGCCGGAACTGGAGCGGGACGGGGTCAGAGAGCGGACGGGTGCTTAATGCCAGCAGCACCGGGCGCACCTTTTGTTGTACATCCACAAGCAGGGTCCACGAGGCCGAGTCGAACCAGTGCAGGTCTTCGAGCACGATCAGCAGCGGCGCCTGACTGGCGGTATGTGCCAGCAGGCGGGTCAATAACTCGCGCGTGTTGCTGCCGCGGATCTCGCCAATCATGGCATTGGTCAATTCGTTTTCAGGAATTTGGAACTGCAGGATGACATCCAGCAAAGGCGCATAACGCGCCAGGTCTGGGTCGATGCTATTCAACTTTTCCACGACGCGTGCTTCGATCTGGGTGCGGGCTTCGGGCGCATCAATTCTGCTGACCAGGTCTTCGATGCCGAAGATGGTATTGAACACCGGGCGCCAGACATGATAGGCGCTGGTGCGTTCGATCGGGTCGCCGCCGCCGGTGAACATGCGCACGCGCAGGGTTTTGGCCTGGCGTACCAGATCTTCGATCAGGCGTGATTTACCGATGCCTGCCTCCCCCTGTAGAATGAGCGTGTGGTGTGGCACACCACGCGAAAGTTCCTGCAGGGCATTGGCGATGATCGCCTTTTCCTCCTGTCGCCCGATCAGTTCAGCGGTGGGGCGGATGATGCTCTTCTTCAACTCGAGCGGATTGAAGATCTCCACCGCCTCCTGCCGACCCTTGACCTGCACCGCCGCGAGGGACATGAACTCCACGGCTTCTTTGGCACTATCGTGAGTGGTGCGGTCGCACAGGATCGGCACTTTGTATTGCGCCAGAAGTTCTTCATGGCGGCTGGCCGCGCCCATCAGCCGTGCCGAGAGGTTGACGGCATGGCCGATGATGGTGTATTCACGGCGGGTCTCATTGCCGATCGAGCCACAGAAAATGCGCCCCGTGGCAATGCCGATGTTGCTTGGCACGCCCAACCCTTCCATCTCCTTGCGGATCAACAACGCAGCCTGCACGCCGCGCGCGGGATCATCTTCATGCGAGAAGGGTGGCAGCCCCAGCGCGGCGACGATGGTGATGCCTTTATCGTCCACGTTGATCTTGTTGATGCTGCCTTCATAGCGGTAGACCGCGCGTTGGATCAGACGCGCCAGATGCTGGGCATCGGCCAGCGGAGTGGATTGGTCAATGCCCGGCAGGTTGATGAACAGCACGGTGACGCGCCGCAACTCCGCGATCCAACCTGATTGCCCGGCTGAAAGCCGGTTGATGATCGCACCAGGGATGTAGGCCCGCAGGGAGTTCTCAGAATTGGTGGGGATGATGATCTTCTGGTTCTTGGCGAAAATGGAGGATGGTTTATCAAGCCCACGCAGGCGCCCGCCCTGGGCAATGGATTCTTTCAATTCGAATTCGAGCGGTTCGGCCACGCTATCGTTGCGGATGAGGCGCCACGCGGAGGGAGCCACGATGATATCGCCTGCCCGTGCCAGGTTGTTGGCAATGCCCAACTCAACCAGCGGATTGCCGGTGAGCAAAAATTCCCAGCGGTTGAACACACCGCCTACATGCACGGCGGTGATGCTGCCTGAGCCGATAGCCAGCTTAAGATAAAGGGTGGTGTCTTCCACCTTGTAGTTGGAGAGGCGCTGGCGGATGGCCAGCGCACATTCGGCAGCGCGCATGGTCCATTGCCACTGGTCGGCCCGGGTGATGGGAGCAGGCGTCCCTGAGTCTGAGGCGGCTGTGATCGGGTCTGGCACGATGTTCCAGATGGCGATCACGGCATCGCCCGCGAATTTGACTACATCCCCGCCATATTCATGGACGATATCAATCAGTTGCCCAAAGTATTCGTTCAGAATGCGCGCCAGCGTTTCCACGCCCTGCGGTCCCCGTTCGGCCAGGCCCTCGGTGAGACGGGTGAAGCCTGAAATATCGGCGAACAATACTGCGGCCTGAAATTCCTCCGAAACCGGTGCTTCGATGGGTGCGGGGTCCACCACGATGCGGTTTTGGATGAGGCGCGGAACGTAGCTGGCGAGTAGATCCGTCAGCATAGGGTCAGACATGCAGGGCTCCTGGCAAACTGGAAGATTTGAGCAGGTATCATACACCCGCCCTTGAGGTTTGCACAGGGAAGTATCGGCGCGAAGATGCCGCGCCGCGTGCCGCCGCGGGGCTGGGTTGTTCAGGGTGTTTTTGTGGGGTTTTTTTTTTGGGTGACAAAAGCGGGTGTTGG
>CAZJMZ010000214.1:0-5308 GCA_964547115.1 uncultured Anaerolinea sp.
TGGATCACGTTCACGGTCTTTCTAAGCCTGATGTTGCTCTTTGTTGCCCCAACCTTCGACAAATCCTACACCTGGCTCGCGTTGCTTCTCTGCGTTCTCCTCATCCTCACTCCCACCGATCACCGTTACGCATTACTTACCTTTCTGGCCGGTTCTGCGCTGGGATATTACCTCGAACTGTGGGGCACCACCCGCGAATGCTGGACGTACTACACGCGCGAGACCCCGCCATTGTTTGCCGTGCTTGCGCATGGCATGGCGGCGGTCGCTTTTTGGCGGGCGGGGTTGCTGGTGAAGAGGCTTGCCCTGGGCTTGTCAAAGCGGTGGGGGCGTGAGGGCAGTTATCAGTGAACAGTCAGCAGACCGCTGACCGCTGACGGCGGTCAAAGCTTCAGGGGCGGGAATGATTTTTGAGACCGAAGCAGGGTCCGGCTGGGGGAGAAGCGGATTTTCGTCCTCTTGACAGAAAATAGTAACTCGTATAATATTTCGCTCGTTCTGTAATTAGTCACCTGTATACTATTTTCAAAAGAGTCTCTCATGTCTGTCCGGAATGCCATTTTAGGATTGCTCGCCAAGAAACCCCGCCACGGCTATGAACTGCGCGCGGCCTTTTCGGCTGTGGTCGGTGATGTGGCCTGGGATGTGAAGCCTGCGCAGATCTACACCACGCTCGAACGGCTGGAAGAGTCTGGGTTGGTGCAAACCAAATCAGACCTGGGCGAAGGCCGTGAACCAGACCGCCGCATTTATGCCATCACCCGCGATGGGCGGGAGGCGTTGCACGAGTGGTTCAAAGACGGCGTGCCTAATGAACATCAGCGCGATGAGTTCTACGTGAAGTTGATGATCGGGTTGGTCTCGGGTGAAGCCGACCCGGCGCGCATCATTCAGACTCAGCGCTCCCGGCTGTTCCAGGACCTGCATGATGCCACCGCGCAACGTGACACCTTTGACCCGCACAGCGAACTGGCGCACATTTTGTTATTTGATAAGACCATCATGCATCTCGAAGCCGACCTGCGCTGGCTCGACATGATCGAGATGCGCATCGAAGCCATCAAGGACCAGCCCATCGCCGAAGTGGAGATCCGCCGCCGCGGACGCCCGAAGAAAGGCGACAAGGGTTCGACCTATCCGCCGCCGATATCACCTGAAGTAAAAAACTGACCCCTGCTCGACCGTAGATCACGGTCAGACCATCAACCGTGCTTCATCTTTCAAAATTCATCCTTCATCATTGG
The DNA here is from genome assembly GCA_964547115.1 of uncultured Anaerolinea sp. Classification (GTDB taxonomy): domain Bacteria; phylum Chloroflexota; class Anaerolineae; order Anaerolineales; family Villigracilaceae; genus Defluviilinea. The sequence goes on from CAZJMZ010000214.1 coordinate 1,245, forward strand.
AGTAAACCATGTCCAACATTCAAACCGAAAAACTGACCAAAACGTACGGCTCCGGCTCCACCGCCGTGACCGCGCTCGACCATGTGAGCCTGACCATCAAGGAAGGCGAGTTCGTTGCCATTATGGGCCCCAGCGGCTGCGGCAAGTCCACACTGCTGCACCTGCTTGGCGGGCTCGATAAACCCAGCGAGGGGCATGTGCTCATTGGCGGGCACAACCTCACCGACCTCAACGACGACAAGCTCACCGAGTTGCGCCGCCGCAAGATCGGCTTCATCTTTCAGTTCTTCAATTTAATTCCTGTATTGAACTCGGTGGAGAATGCCGCCCTGCCCGTCACGCTTGATGGCGTCAAACCAGCCGATGCCAAAGCCAAAGCCACCGAATGGCTGACGCGTTTCGGATTGGCTGACCGACTCGCCAACCGCCCCGATCAACTCTCCGGCGGACAGCAACAACGCGTCGCCGTGGCCCGGGCCCTGGTCGCTGAACCTGAGCTGATCCTCGCGGACGAGCCCACCGGCAACCTGGACACCCGCTCCAGTGACGAGATCGCGGGGTTGTTGCGCGATGTCTCCAAACAATACGGGCGCACCGTGGTGATGGTCACACATGATCCGCGCATCGCGGCGTATGCCGACCGCATCATCTTCCTCAAAGACGGCAAAGTGGTGGACGAAACTTTACTGGAAAGAAAGAATGGGAAGAATGCCGATGTAGTCGTTGAAAAAATGAAAGCCCTCGGAGACTAGTCGACTAGCGGACCAGGAGACAAATTATGAACTTCCAATTCACACTCGCTTATCGTTATCTCGCCGGACGCAAACTGCGCACCTTCCTCACCACGCTGGCTGTGGTCTTTGGTGTGCTGGTGATCTTTGGCATGAACATCATCCTGCCCACCATGATGGACGCCTTGCAGGCCAACACGCAGGGCGCTTCGGGTCTGGTGGATTTCAGCGCCACGCATATTTCTGGCGAAGCGTTCAATGCCTCCGCTGCAGACCAACTCAACGGCGTGGACGGCGTGCGCGTGTACTCAGCATCGCTCACTCGCACCGTCAACATCCCCGCAGATTTCTTCGACAAGGATTCAGCCAAGGCCGACACCATCACCGCGCTCTCCCTCGTCGGCATCGACCCAGAAGCCGCCCGCAGCGTACGCTCCTACCCCATCGTGGAAGGACGCTACCTCACGGCTGACGATGCGGCTGTCACCGTCATCTCGCGCACGCTGGCCGATGCATTGAAACTGAAACTCGGTGACACCTTCCGCATCCCCAGCGTGGATGGGACGACCGAACTCACCATCGTTGGCATTTTGCCCGCCCGCACCTCCCCCGGCAATGAAGAAGTGCTGGTCAACCTGCCACAATCGCAAACCATGACCGACGAGCCCGGCAAGGTCAACACCATCGACATCAACATCGAATCCTATGCGGATGAAGCCCGCCGCGCCCAGATCCAAACCAACATCGAGAATGCCCTGGGTAAAAATTATTCCGTGGGCACCATCATGTCTGCCGATACCCAGATGTTCGCTTCACTCAAACTGGGCCAGGCCATGATGAGCACCTTCGGTGTGCTGGCCCTGTTCATGGGCGGCTTCATCATCTTCAACACCTTCCGCACCATCGTGGCCGAACGCCGCCGTGACATTGGCATGCTGCGCGCCCTCGGTGCGAACCGCCGCACCATCATTGGCATGATCCTGGCCGAAGGTTTGCTGCAAGGCATCATCGGCACCGGGCTTGGCCTGTTGCTTGGGTACCTCATGGGCGCAGGCATCGTCAAGGCGCTCGGCCCGGTGATGAGTCAATTCATCAACTTGCAAATGGGCCCGCCGGTCGTTTCAACCGCGTTGCTCATCGGATGCGCTGTATTGGGCGTGGGTGTCACTGTTTCGGCGGGGCTGTTCCCGGCGATGAGCGCCAGCAAGGTCACGCCGCTCGAAGCGTTGCGACCGTCAACGGCGGAAACGCAATTTGAGCAACGGGCAGGCTGGGGGGCGATCGGAGGCGCGGTGATTATCGTCCTCACGTTGCTGGCCATTTTGTCCGGCCGGGCTGAGCTCATCATGCCGGGCGGGTTCCTCTTTTTGCTGGGCTTGGTGATGATCGCGCCAGCCCTGGTGCGTCCGTTCGCGCTCGCGTTCGGGAAAGTTCTCGCCGTTTTTTATGCGCGGCGCGGCATTGCTGACCTGGCGCAGGGCAACCTCACCCGCCAGCCTTCACGCGTGGCCGTGACCGCCAGCACCAGCATGATCGCACTCGCCATCATCGTGGCGATGGGCGGCATGGTCTCAAGCCTCACCGTCACGCTGTATGACCTGATCCGCGAAAATCTTGGCAGCGATTATTTATTCGTGCCGCCTTCGATCGCTCTGTGGAGCAGCAACGTCGGTGCGAAATCTGATTTTGCCGACCAACTCAAAGCGGTGGATGGGGTCGAAGCGGTGAGCTCGTTGCGTTTCTCGGCGGCCATGTCTGGCGGGCAAAGCCTTTCATTATTAGGCATCGACCCCGCCTCCTACCCCGCCGTATCTGCCCTGTTCTTCCAGGAGTCGCTCTACGCTGACGACGCCTCTGCCTACGCCGCCCTCAACGAAGGCCGCAACATGATCGTCAACGGTGCGTTGCTGGCGGCCTTGCAGAAGCAGGTGGGCGACACCGTGGAACTGGTGACGCCCGACGGCACGCTCGATTATCGCATCGTCGCTGTCGCCACGGATATGCTCAATGCCAAAGTGACCACCGGCTTCATCTCGCAAGCCAATATGAAAACCGATTTCGGCACCACGGAAGATGTCTTCATCCAGCTCAACTTGAAAAAAGATGCCAACCGCGAAGCCGCTGACAAAACCATCAAGACCATCGCTGAAGACTATCCCACCTTCAAGGTCATCTCAGGCACCGAATACTACAACTCGATGAAATCGCAAATGGATGCCACCTTTGCAGGCATGTATGTGATGTTCCTGGTGCTGGCCATCCCCTCCCTGATCGCCATGGTCAACACGCTCACCATCAGTGTGATCGAACGCACCCGCGAGATCGGCATGTTACGCGCCGTGGGCGGCACCCGCAAACAGGTGCGCACCATGATCATCGCCGAAGCCTTGCTGCTCTCGGCCATCGGCACGGCCTTTGGTATTCTGGGCGGGCTGTATCTCGGCTATGTCATCGTCGTGGCCATGAAGTCGATCTTCCCATTGGGTTTCATCTTCCCTGTTTCCGGCATTTTGATCGGCGTTGCCATCGGCTTGTTGTTCGGCGTGTTCGCAGCATTCATCCCGGCCAAACAGGCCGCAGGCATGAACGTGGTCGAAGCGCTGCGTTATGAATGAAGCGCAGGAGGTGACCATCGCTCCAGAAGCGACGGTCACCTCCTGTTTTTTAGAAGGAGAACTTTATGACCGCTGAAAGCAAGAATATGACACTCCGTTCGTTGATCCTCAACAGCGTGATCAGCGCCTTGTTCTATCCCAGTCTCATGTTGCTCCTGGCTGGTAATTGGCGCTGGGTGGAAGGCTGGATCTTTGCCCTGTGGTTCGATGTGATGCTGCTGTTCAACATGATCTACCTGTACTTCAAAGACCCGGCTCTGCTGACGGAACGCTCGAAAAGACCCGGTTCTGACAACCAAAAGCCCTGGGACAAATACCTGATGGTGGGCATTCTGCTCACAGCTGTGAGCTGGCTGGTGATCCTGCCGCTCGATGCCGGGCGCTTTCACTGGTCGCCTGCCTTTCCGCTCTGGCTGAAGATCGCCGGAGGCCTCGCCTTGATCCCGGCGCTGTATCTCATCGAACGTGCCACGATCGATAATACCTATCTCTCAGCCATGGTCCGCATTCAGGACGATCGGAAACAGCGCGTCATCACCACCGGTTCGTATGGTTTCGTAAGGCACCCGCTCTATTTGGGGTGCATGTTGATGATGTTCGGCGCGCCGTTGATGATGGGTTCTCTCTATGGCATCATCATCTCAGCAGTTGGCTCGGTTGGCTTGATCGGCAGGATCCTGGGGGAGGAAAAGATGCTGGCCGAAGAATTGGACGGGTA
>CAZJMZ010000215.1:0-5248 GCA_964547115.1 uncultured Anaerolinea sp.
TGCGTTGGGTCTTGTTGGGTGCGTTCATTGTCGGGCTCGGCTTCAACATCAAAATGCTGCAAGCCTTTCTGCCGCTCCCCGCATTCTATGCGTTGTATTTCTTTGGCTCGAAAGAAACCTGGCTCCGCAAAACTCTCAACCTGGGGCTGGCCACCCTTTTGCTTGTGACTGTTTCGCTTTCATGGGCGGTGGCCGTTGATCTGACACCCGCCGACCAGCGACCTTTTATCGGTTCCAGCGAAAATAACACCGTCATGGGTTTGATCTTCGGTCACAACGGACTCTCACGTCTGGAAAGCACTGGTGGACCCGGCGGCGCGCCTCCTTCTTCGTCCGGGCTTGATTCAGCCACCAATCCTTCTTCCACACTGCAACAGACTCCCCGCAACGGACCTCCGCCCCAGGCCCTTGCTGCCTGCGAAAACCAGACCCAGGGCTCAGCCTGTTCCTTCACCCAACCCAACGGCAACACCATCAATGGCAGTTGCATCACCCCGCCCAATTCATCCGATCTGGCGTGTGCCCCGCAAGGTATGAATCCCCAAAATGGGCAAGCCCCTGTCGGAAATTTCCCCGGCGGCCCGAATGGCCAGGGTGGCACACAATTCAGTCAAGAGACTGGCGAGCCTGGCCTCTTCCGTTTCTTCACCCAGCCACTTTCCAAACAGATGTCATGGTTGTTGCCGTTCGCCTTGATCAGTGGTTTATTGGCATTGTTCGCCGCCAGGTTGAAACTGCCGCTTGAATCCAATGTTCACAAGGCTCTGCTGCTCTGGGGTGGCTGGTTGCTCACTTGTGTGGTGTTCTTCAGCATGGTTTCGGGCATCTTCCACGCGTACTACGCCATCATGCTGGCTCCGGCCCTGGGTGCTGTGGTGGCTATTGGCTTCACCCAACTTTGGGATTGGGGCAAAGAGCGGTCGTGGGCTGGGGTGGCGCTCATCATCACCGCCTTTATCACCTTCGGCTTTCAGGTCTTTGCTATGCTCCAATACGGCGAACAGACCATCTGGCTGATCATCCCGGGGGCCTTGTTGCTGATTGGCAGCGCGCTGGTGTTCGTTCAAAGACGCATGGCCTATCTCATGGTGCTGGCGGCGTTGGTGATCGTCCCCGCCTATTGGACCGTGATGACCACGCTTTCGAACGCGAATCAGAATTTGCCCACAGCGTATTCGGGCAGCAACCAGCAGGCCGGGCCGGGCGGCTTCGGTAATGCGCGCCAGCAGGGCGGTGGTGGGCCGGGTTCGAATGTCAACTCAGAGTTGGTCACATATTTGCAGGCAAATACGCAGGATGTGGAGTATTTGGTGGCTGTGCCTTCCTCGCAGCAAGGCTCCACGATGGTGCTCGCCACTGGCCGCCCGGTGCTCTTCATGGGAGGCTTCGGCGGGCAGGATGACGTGGTCAGCGCTGATGACCTGTCTGCGCTGGTGGCGAATGGTGAATTGCGCTACGTCCTTTATGGTGGCGACCGTGGCAATAAGCAGGATATTGCGCAATGGCTGCAAACCTCATGTGAGGTGGTGCCGGAATTTAGCTCGGTCAGTTCGGGCAACCAGCCTCAGGCGCAGAACCAGGTCAATGGACAGAATCAGCCGCAAGGTCCGAATGGAGGCGGGCCGGGTGGTCAGGCGTCCACGTTGTATATGTGCAGATAAATAAAGTAGCGCGACAGTCACCCACAAGGTGACTGTCGCTGAATTAGCCAAAGGAGAATCAAATGAAGAAGTTGTTTTATTGGTTTGTGCTGTGTGGGTTGTTGGCTGCCTGTGCAGCGCCTCCGCCGCCAGTTCAATCGCAATCGACCAGTGATTTGCAAAGTCAGTCGCCGGTTACTGAGTTTGCCTCAACGGAAGTCAGCCCGGCAACAGCCACTGACGTGCATGGCGATACATCGCACACCGATACGGTGGATGTCACCCGCCTGGTCTTGGGAGATGGCAAGGTCTCGCAACGTCCGCAGACCGGATATGTATTCTCATGCATGACCCAATTCAACGGCGGTGGCGCGCAAGGGACCGGCAACTGGATGAATGGGGATGGCACCTGGGATGCAACGAAGAAAGCCGTGGTGGACGGCACAGTGACATGGCCGCATGCTTTCACGATCACGGTCAGCGGTGACCAGCGCAATTTTGTCGGCAATGACCTGCCCGATCATCCCACGGGCACGTACCCCATCGCGGCGAGCGATGACGCCTATGCCGTGGATCGCAACCCGAACTCGATCCAGGCGCAGACCGTAAGTTTCAGTGTTCCAGCGAATCCCACTGTGGCAGAACAACCGACTTGTGTGGGCGGAGAAGTGGGTATCATGCTTTCGGGTGTGGTCATCTTCAGCGCGTTCGATGCTGAGGGACGGGATGCGGTGGCGCATGAAGTGCAGGATACTTGTGATGGGCATCCGCAACTTTCAGGCTTTTATCATTACCACAGTCTCAGCGATTGTTTCGAAGATACAGCTTCAGGCCATTCAGCGTTGATGGGTTATGCCTTCGATGGGTTTGGGATTTACGGGTATTACGGTGAAGATGGCCGCGAAGTGACCAACGCCGACCTCGATGCGTGCCACGGGCATACGCATGTGGTTGAATGGGATGGACAATTGGTGGAGATGTACCACTACCACGCCACGCGTGAATTCCCGTATGTGGTGGGGTGTTTCAAAGGCACGCCCTCGGTCCGTGCGTTGACGGCCGGGGAGGGGCAGGGCGGGCAAGGTCAGGGGAACGCGAATCAACAACCGGGTCAGCCGGGAGGCGGGCCGGGTGCGGGTCAGGCTCCGCAGGAAGCGGTCAATGCCTGCGTGGGGTTGAGTCAGAGTGCGGCGTGTTCATTCACTACGCCGAATGGGTCTGTTGCTGGCACATGCGGCACGCCGCCAAACATGAGTCAGTTGGTCTGTATGCCGGCAGGTGGACCGCCATAATGAGCATCAAGATCGCTCCCGGTTGGGAGCGATCTATTTATGGATTGTGCTCTCCGGTTTCATGTGTGTGCGGCGCAAGTTTCATACTGACCGCATACGAAGCGGGGAGAATGGGTTTGCCGATGGCTTCGGCGTAGACGAGCGCGAATTTGGCCCCGAAGAAAATGATCTGTGCCGAATACGCGATCCAGATCATCAGCACCACCAGCGAACCTGCCGCGCCGATGGCTGAGCCGTACCCGCCATAGCCTAGATACAACCCAATGATGAACGCGCCGCCGTTGAACAGGATCGAAGTGACCAACGCGCCAACCCACACAACGCGCCAGGCGATCTTCACATCGGGCAGTAGTTTGTAGGTGAAGGCAAAGAAGATGGTCGTCACGCCCACGCCGGTGAGCAGGTTGCCGCGCTCGAGCCAGGCTGAGGTATCAGTGGTAATGATGGTCCGCAGCCAGCCATTGAGTACGGTGAGGCTGGCGCTCAGGGATAGCGCGGCCATCAAAATGATGCTGAGCACGATCACCATGAGCGTGGCGAGCAGCCGGTCGCGGACGATCTCCACCACGCCGCCGAACATGTGGTTGTAAGGTTTGGGACGCACATTCCATAGCGTGTTGAGCGCATCGCGCAATTGACTGAAGAAGTTCGTGGCGCCGTAGATGAGAATGATACTGCTGACCAGTGTGGTGAACAGTTGGGACTCTGCGAGATAGACGCCCGCCAACAGTTGTTCCATCCCGGCTGCCGCATCAGGCCCAATTTGACCTGATACTGCCTTGACGATCTGTCCCTTGGCTGCGGCCTCTCCGTACACCGAACCGGCAATGCTGATCATTATTACCAGCAGCGGCGCGATGGAAAAGAGTGCATAGTAGGCCAGCGCCGCCCCAAGTCGGGCCGCCCGGTCATGCGACCATTCGTTATAGGCATCATAGAACAGCCGCAGGATGAACTTGATGGTTTTCATGCCTGATGCTTTTCCACCACCCAGAAATGGGACAGGCCGAAGGACTTCAAAGGTGTTTTTTCGAGCAGTTGCAAGATGCCGCGCAGGAGGCGTCCGAAGGCCCCAAAGCGGGCGATGATGTTGTCATAGGCGCCGAAGATGATGGTGCGCTCGATGAAGCGGACGGGCAGACCTTCAAACAGGGCTTGCAAGTCGCGTTTGGAATACACTCGTACGTGTGGAGCCAGTTTGTTGCGCAGTGCGCGGGGCAGATAATTGACAAACAATTTGTTGCCAAAACGATACTGCCCTTTCCAATAAATGCCGTGCGTTTCAAAGGGGTAGCCACGGTTTGGGCAAAAGATCACCGCCCGTCCGCCGGGTTTCAAGGTGCGTATCATTTCCTGAACAGCGGCGCGGTCATCCTGCACATGTTCGATCACTTCATGGCTGAGGATCAGGTCAAAGGTCGAAGCGGGCAGCGGGATGTTTTCTCCGGCGGCGTTGAGGATGTGCGGTGCGTTAACGTGTGCATCACGCGCACGGTCAAAGTCATATTCCAGGCCGATCACGGTGCCGCCGAATGGAGTGAGGTGCTCCACATACATGCCCACACCACAGCCGTTCTCAAGGATGTGGCCGCGGATGCGTTCCTCCGCGGCGCGCAGGATCATCTCGAAGCGGCGTCGCTGCCCGGCCCGCCAGACGTAGGAAGGTTCGCCGCGCAGGGCGGCTTTGTCAAGGTTGCGAGTCATGGCTGGAATTATATCTTGCATCTTTTTTTGCCCCATGCTAAAATGTTTGTCGCACGGACGAATTGATCGGTACGCATCGAGAAGTGGGCAACCCCCACTTTTCTGTTTCTACAAGGTCGACCGTCTTAAAGGTGGAACGCTACCATGAGACGGTCAGGAATAATAGGAATCACGGAGCAATAAAAGCATGTCCAAGAACGAATTCACCCTGGCTTTCAATGAAGTATTGGAGGAAAAGCAACTTGCCAAGGATGTCATCATCGGGGCGATCGAGTCCGCGATGGTTTCAGCCTATCGGCGGGCTGTGAACGCCTCCTCCGCACAGCATGTGGAGGCCCGTATCGACCCCGACACCGGCAAGGTGATGGTTTTTGCCGAAAAGGAAGTGGTCGAAGATATCATCGAACCCAAGACCGAGGTTTTGCTCGAAGAAGCGCGCAAGGTCAATCCCGAGGCGCAATTGGGCGATATGGTCATCGTCGAATCCACGCCCGCCGATTTCGGGCGCGTAGCCGCACAGACTGCCCGCCAGGTGATCCAGCAGCGCATCCGTGAGGCGGAACGCTCCAACCAGATGCAATACTTCGAACGCCAGGTGGGTGAGATCATCAG
>CAZJMZ010000216.1:0-5215 GCA_964547115.1 uncultured Anaerolinea sp.
TGGAAACTCCCTGAGATCGTCAACCGCTTTTTATCTTATCGCGCCGCCATTCCGCTGGCGCAGGAACAATTGATGGTGATGATGTCTGTCCTTAAAACCAGAGCCGAACCCGTAAACAACTTTCTTGATTTGGGTTGTGGCGATGGCATCCTTGGCGCGACGCTTCTGGGTGAATATCCGGCGGCGCATGGTGTGCTGGCAGATTTCTCCGAGCCAATGCTGGTGCAGGCCCGTGAGCAACTGAAGGACTTTGCCGGTCAACTCGACTTCATGAATCTCGATTATGGCGACAAGGCCTGGGTCAACAGGATGCAGGCTTTCGGTCCGTTCGATGCGATCGTGTCAGGCTATTCGATCCATCACCAGCCCGATGTCCGCAAGCGGGAGATCTACGCTGAGATCTATACCCTGCTCAAGCCGAATGGCTGGTTCGTCAATGTTGAGCATGTTTCTTCGGCAGCAGAACTCAACGTGGATCTGTTCGAGAAGCATTACACCTCCGCCCGCTACAACATCGAAAAGCAGAACGGCGGTACGCGCCCACTGCAGGAAATCGAACACGAATACAAAACCCGACCTGACAAAGCCGCCAACATCCTCGCGCCCGTCGACCTGCAATGCGACTGGCTGCGTGAGATCGGTTATCAGGATGTAGATTGTTATATGCGCATCTACGAACTGGCTGTGTTTGGCGGAAGAAAATAATCGGTGGTTGAGTAGTGACGCCGCGCTGAGCGAAGCGATAGCGAAGTCGAAGCGTGAGCGTCACGTATCGAAACCACCCGTTACAAGAATATTTCTACTAACAATATTTATTTTGCTTATTGCTGGTTTCGATACGACCCTCAAAGAGCATTCGGGTCTACTCAACCAGCAGAAAATATGGAAATCACAATGGCCCAATTCACAACTCTCACCTCCCGCATGCTCCCGCTCCCGGTCAACAATATTGACACTGACCAGATCATTCCGGCCCAATTCCTCAAGGTCACCGATAAGCACGGCCTGGCCGACGCGCTCTTTTTCAACTGGCGCTACAACGACGACAAATCGATCAAGCCGGACTTTATCATCAACCTGCCCGAGTCGCAGGGCGCACAGATCCTGCTGGCCGGGGATAACTTCGGCTGTGGCTCGAGTCGCGAGCACGCTCCCTGGGCGCTCACGGCCTGGGGCATCCGCGCCGTCATCAGCACCTCGTTCGCCGACATCTTCCGTAACAACTCGCTGAAGAATGGCCTGATCCCCATCATCGTGGATGAAGCGACGCACAAGATGCTCTTCGAACTGTTGGAAGAAGCGCCTCGCGCCGAACTGACAGTTGATCTGGCAACCCAGACCGTTTCCTTCCCTGGCGGCTCTTTCAACTTTCCCATTGATGCCTTCAACAAGACCTGCCTGCTCAACGGCGTGGACGAACTCGGTTACATCATGGGCTTCGAAAAAGAAATCGCTGAGTTCGAATCGAACCTTAATTAGCCACAGAGAGCACAGAGTTCTTTGAGCTTTTCTCAGAGTCTCTGTGTGCTCTGTGGCTGTTGAATGGAAGTATTTATGCAGCAAATCCAAATCTACGATACCACCCTGCGCGATGGGACCCAGTCTGAAGGCTTCAACGTTTCCGCCAACGACAAGGTCCGCATCGCCCAAAAACTGGATGACTTCGGTGTGGCTTTCATCGAAGGCGGCTGGCCCGGCTCGAACCCCAAGGATGTGGAATTCTTCGAGCGGGCCCGCGATATGCACTGGAAACATGCCCTGATCGCGGCCTTTGGCTCCACCTGTCGCGTTAAAGGCGGGCCGGAAGATGACGCCAACATCAAAGCCCTGCTCGATTCAAAGACACCCGTCTGCACCATCTTCGGCAAGACCTGGACGTTGCATGTCACTGAAGTGCTGCAGACCAACTACGAAGACAACCTGCGCATCATCGAGCAATCGGTGGCATATCTCAAGTCCAACGGCAAGCGGGTGATCTACGATGCCGAACATTTCTTCGATGGCTACAAAGCCGATAGCTCCTACGCGCTCGAAACGCTGCAAGCGGCCATCCGTGGCGGCGCAGAGACGGTGGTGCTGTGTGACACCAACGGCGGCACCCTGCCCTGGGAACTGGAAACGATCGTCCGTGAGTTGAAACCCGCACTCAACCATCCCTTTGGCATTCACACCCACAACGATTCAGAGTGTGCGGTCATCAATTCGTTGATCGCCATCCGTGAAGGCGCCATTCAGGTGCAGGGCACGATCAACGGCGTTGGGGAGCGCTGCGGCAACGCCAACCTGTGTTCCATCATCGCCGACCTTGAACTCAAGATGGGGTACCAGTGCCTGCCCAAGGGACAGGTCCAACACTTGTATGACCTCTCGCATTTTGTGGCGGAGGTGGCCAACGTGACCCCTGACGAACATTTGCCGTTCGTGGGCAAATCGGCATTTGCGCACAAGGGCGGTGTGCATGTGGCTGCCACCCGGCGTTCACCGCAATCGTACCAGCACGTGCAACCTGAACTCATCGGCAACAAGATGCGCGTGGTCGTTTCAGACCTGGCCGGGCGCGGTAATCTCCTGAGCAAAGCCGAAGAACACGGCGTGGAAGTGGAAGGCACAGAGGTGGTGCCGGTATTGAACGAGATCAAGGAACTGGAAGCGCGCGGTTTTTCGTTCGAAGCGGCGGAGGCCTCGGTGGCCATCATGCTCAAACGGCAGGAATATGGCTACAAGCCGCCGTTCGAACTGATTGACTTCTTCGTCAACGTCGAGCATCGGCAGGGACGTGGCATCTTCGCAGAGGCGATGGTCAAGGTGCGGGTGCAGGGCGAAGTGCTGCACACCGCCGCCGAAGGGAACGGCCCGGTCAATGCGCTGGATTTGGCCCTACGCAAAGCCCTCATCGGTTACTATCCCCGCGTCAAAGATTTTCACCTGTCTGATTACAAGGTCCGCATTTTGGATTCAGACCACGGCACCGAAGCCATCACCCGCGTGCTCATCGATACCCGTAACACCACCTCGCGTTGGAGCACCGTCGGTGCGGGGACGAACATCATCGAAGCCTCCTGGCGTGCGCTCGCCGACTCGGTGGAATACGGGTTGATGGTGGCACACTAGGATTTGTACGGGCAGGGTCTCCCTGCCCCAGATTGATAATAAAAACCGGGCGCGGAAACCGCGCCCCTACGAAATGGAACATATATAGATGAACTTCAAAATCACCCTCCTCCCCGGCGACGGCATCGGCCCTGAAGTGGTCGGCGAAGCCGTGCGGGTGCTGGAAACAATTGCCAGTAAGTACAGTCACACCTTCAACTTTCAAGAACGCCTGATGGGCGGCTGTTCCATCGACAAGTATGGCAAGTCCATCACCGATGAAACGCTGGCCGATTGCCAGGCCTCAGACTCGGTGTTGCTGGGCGCTGTCGGCGGCCCGAAATGGGACGACCCCAACGCCAAGGACCGCCCCGAGCGCGGATTGCTCGCCCTGCGCAAGGGCCTTGGTGTGTTCGCCAACCTGCGTCCGGTCAAAGTGCACCCGGCGCTGATCGATGCCTCCCCGCTCAAGCCCGAGAAATTGCAAGGCGTGGATATCATCGTGGTGCGCGAACTCACCGGCGGTTTATACTTTGGCCAGCCCAAGACCCGTGCCATGGTCGATGGCAGGGAGCGCGCCGTGGATACGCTCGAGTATTACGACTACGAAGTGAAACGCGTGGTCGAACTCGCTTTCACCCTCGCCCGTGGGCGCAAGCAAAAGGTCACATCGGTGGATAAGGCCAACATTCTGGAATCCAGCCGCATGTGGAGGCAGATCGCCTCTGCCATCGGGACGGCGAATCCGGATATCCAATTGGAGCATGTCCTCGTCGACACTGCCGCGATGCGCCTCATCACCGGCCCGGCATGGATGGATGTGGTCGTGACCGAGAACATGTTCGGCGATATTCTCACCGACGAAGCGTCTGTGTTGGCCGGGTCGATGGGGATGTTGCCTTCGGCCAGTTTGGGCGAATCAACTGTCGGGTTGCCCCATGAGGCGAGCGTCATGGGACTTTATGAGCCGATCCACGGGTCCGCACCGGATATTGCGGGCAAGGGCATTGCCAATCCGATCGGCACCATTCTGTCTTCGGCCATGATGTTGCGTCACTCGTTCAAATTGGATGCTGAAGCTGCGGCGATCGAAGCGGCGGTGGACCAGGCGATCACAGAGGGTGTTCGCTCGGCCGACCTTGGCGGCAAATTAACCACCCGTCAGATGGCGGATGAAATCATTAAAAGAATATAGAGGAGAATGAGTTATGGGCATGGAATCCAAGTTTATTTGGAAGAATGGGGAGATGGTGCCGTTCGAGCAGGCCACGTTGCATTTTCTGACACCGGCCCTGCATTATGGGGCGGCAGTGTTCGAAGGCATCCGCACGTATAACACGCCGAAGGGCCCGGCGGTCTTCCGCCTGCGTGAGCACGTGGAGCGCCTGTTCGATTCGGCGCGTGTGTTGGGCTTCCGCGAGTTCCCGTGGACGGTGGATGACCTGGTGAAGGCCCACAAGGATACGGTGCGCGCCAATGGCTTTAACGATTGCTATGTGCGCCCGTTGATCTATCTGGATGGCGGTGGCTGGAACCTGAACGTAGATTATGGCAAACCGTCTTTGATGATCGCGGTTTGGGAGTGGGCAAACTACCTGGGTGAGGATGCGCTGGCGAAGGGCATCCGCGCCAACATCTCGTCGTTCACGCGCCATCACCCCAACGTGACGATGACCAAGGCCAAGATCGCGGGCAACTATGCCAACAGCATTCTGGCGAAGACCGAATCAGAACGCAACGGTTTTCAGGAAGCGATCATGCTCGACCCGCAGGGCTACATTGCCGAATGCACCGGCGAGAACCTGTTCGTGGTGCGTGATGGGAAGATCTATACCCCGTCCACCGCGCCGGTGCTGGAAGGTATCACCCGCTCGTCATTGACCACCATCGCCAATGACCTGGGCTATGAAGTGCGCGAAGCGCCCATCTCACGTGACCAGCTCTACATCGCGGATGAGGTCTTCGTGTGCGGCACCGCTGCAGAATGCATTGGCCTGAGCGAGATCGACTACCGCAAGATCGGCGACGGGCGCACCGGCCCCGTCACCAAGAAGATCCAGGATGTGTACCACGATGCCATCCGCGGCAAGGTGGCGAAGTACGAACACTGGTGCGATTACGTGGG
>CAZJMZ010000217.1:0-1914 GCA_964547115.1 uncultured Anaerolinea sp.
TGGCGGTGGGGTCCGTGGGATCAAACAGCGGCCAGATCACCTCTTCAAAACATTCCAGGACACTGGCATCCCATTTTTCAAGTTCTGCTTTGGGATAATCATCCCGGATCGGGACTTGATAGGAGGCCTGCTTCTGATCCAGGTCTTTTGCGACTGCCTGGGGGATATAGATGGCATGAAAGAGCGTTGAATTGTTCAAGGTCTCGTGCCCCAACTTGCAAATAGGTCCGCCTGCCAGATTGGCAGCGTTGAAGACCCAATATTCATGGCCGGAGGAACGTTCGCCCGCAGGCCCGTCGGTAACCACTCCCGCGATCAGGTAGCCTGTGCCAGGCTGGTTTTTTGAGTCGATGGTTGCGATGGTATAGAGCAGTACCCGGTCTGGAAAAACATAAGCGTCGGCGATGGCGAAATTGTCAGTGGTGACTCGGCAGACCGAATTGTTGTGATGAAGCCCTTCGCCGCCGACCATTTCTTCAAGTGGTACCTGGCGAGTCTGTACATCCTTATAGGCGTTGAAAATACGTGCTGGCAGAATGTCCCTTGAGAAACCTTTGAACATGATGAACAGGTCCTGCCCGGTATAAGGTTTGGTTTGCCGCCCCATGTAGGTGTAGAGATATGGTCCCCAGCAATACGGTTTTTCAGAAATGTACTTCGACGATTTGACTTCGGATCGGGTGGCATCAATCACATGTTTGCCGATGCTGCTCAGGTCCAATACAGGGAGGGTGCCGTACCCGGTCAGGTGTTTGGGGAACAGGTTTCCATTCAAGTCGCGGTCGTAGCTGTGCAGTATCTCGGCGGTGTTGGTGGCCGGGGTATGGAGCATATACACCGTGATCTGGTCGTTGGGATTTTCGTACTCTGCGATCAGGTGGATGCAGGGTTGGTCCACCACGACCTGCCTTGCAGTAACTGTGCCCATCTCTGAGCGTAGATCGCGGCGGGCGATGATATGGATAACGGTTTTCTCACTGGGCAATTTTGCGTTCTGCCAGGGGGTGAACATTTCCGTGCCCGCTACAAAGGCCGTATCGGCCAGCAAAATGTAATCGCGGGTAAAGACCAGTTCGTGAACACTTTGCTTGATCTCGATCTCGGCGCCGGTGCCATCCACAACCAGCCACTTTTCAAAAGCGTTGCAGCCATCCCACCGGAGCAGCCAGGCCGGGTGTTCACCGCCGGGTTGCTTCAACCGATAATTGACCAAAAAAACTTCCCCTTTTTCACGGTCGGTATACAGGACGTGGGAATTGTTGTACCCGGCGAACAGACTTCCCATCACTTCACCGGCATTGCCAGCCAGCATGGGCAGCCATTCGGCTCTGCGCCCCAGGGGTGTGACGGCTTGGAGGCTGTCCCGGTCAATGACCCAGGGACGATCCACGTCGCCGGTTACGGCCAGACGCCCATCAGGCAGAAGATACAAGCCTTCGGTATAAGAGGACATGCCCAGCCCGGGGGAGAGATACATGAACCCAAAGAAATCGAAACGGTGACGGGTGTGCTTGAGTTTCTGGCGTGCCACGGCGACGGGCGTCCACAGGAAACGATTGGTCAGGCGGGGGACGCTGCCATTGCCCGTAAAGTCCATGCGAATGATATTCGTGTCACCCACCATATAGGCTTCAGGGGAGCCCAGGCACTGACAGATGAATAGTGAACCATCGATGTCTGTGGGCATCGTGCCCTCCAGACAATGGAGGTCCATTTCGGAATCACGGGTCGTTGTGTTGCAGGCGGTATAGGCGTCGGGGATGATGGTAGAAGAAGCCGGGCGTGGACTGAACGAAGTCCGCAGGTTCATGAAGAACTGATGGAGCCTGCGTCCGAGCAGCAGAATGTGTCGAAAGCCCGGGTAGATATGCTTGAAAACAAAGGGAGGGGTTTGTGGTTTGCGCATGTGGGTAT
>CAZJMZ010000217.1:2014-5214 GCA_964547115.1 uncultured Anaerolinea sp.
TTACTTATGAAGCAATGGTAAAGCCTGGATTTTTGGCCGGGACCAGAGATTCGTTTTCCAGGGTTTGGATCTTGTGATGCAGCCCGGTCAGTTCTTCACTGAGTTCCCAGATGCGTTTCCCCACGGCCCGGTCCAGGGCGTGGGCGGCCGGTTTTTCTTCGGCGGTCAGGTTGAAGAATTTGCCGCTCGTCGTGTTTAGTTCCGGGGCGGCGGCAAAGTAATAGAGCGCTTCGCCGGAGATATGTGGATCTTTCAATAAGGGGAAGAGCAGGTACTTTTGATACCAGCGATAGATGAAACCGTTGTTCATGCCGATGTTGGTGGCCACCTCGCCGGGATGCACGGCGTTGATCGTGACGCCGGTTCCGCTGAGTCGCTCGGCCAGTTCCCACACGGTGAGTAGTTGGGCGGTCTTGGATGCGCCGTAGCCCTGCAGGCCTCGATATCTGCGTTTGGCCCAATCGAGGTCATCGAGCCGTAACCCTCCAAAGCGATGACCTTCAGAGTTGACCTGGATGATGCGGGCAGGGGCGGAGGCGAGCATTCTTTCGAGCAGCAGGCGGGTAAACAGAAAGGACGCCAGATGATTGACGCAGAATGCGGTTTCGAAGCCGTCGGCGGTCAGGGTGCGGGTGGTCATGTGGATGCCGGCGTTGTTGATCAGCACATGGATGGCGGGGAACTGCTGCAGGATCTGATGGGCGGCGCTTTGAACCTCATCCAGATTGGAAAAATCTGCTCGGACGAGGGCAACTTCGGCGTCGGTCAGAGCCGCAAGTTCCGCTTTGACTTCCCGGGCCTTGTCCATGTTCCGGCACACCAATACGAGTTGGGCGCCTGCCTGGGCGAGTCGTCTGGCGGTGTGATAGCCGACCCCCGAGGTGGCCCCGGTGATGACGCAGACCTTGCCGTCCAACCGGGCGGTGGTGGTCTTGAGGGGCTTGCGGGCGTTCTCAATGAATTGGAGTTCTTCAGGAAGTTTCATTTTGATCGTACTATCCAAAATACTTGTGCATGAATTTTCGGTATGGACGCTTGAACCAGGGGATGCCGTTGAAGATATCGCCCCACAGGTCGTAGTAGTCGCGTTGCTGGATGATGCGATGGTCTTCGCCGAAGGTGAGTTTGGTGCAGCCGAACACGGGGGTGCTGGGGGTGCGCTTGAAGATCATGGTCATTTTCCATTCAAGGAAGATCTCGTTCTCGCGCCGGGCGATCGAGGTAATGTCCATGCGGAGCTGTTCGCAGCGCTGCGTCAACCGGTTGCAGAGGGCGATGAAATTCGCCTTGCCTTCCACTCGCTGGATGCTGTCTTGAAAGACGATCTCGTCATGATAATACGGGAAAATATGCGACCAATCAGGCTTGCCCTCGCGGTTATAGGTTTGAGACCACAGTCTCAGGATATCATCTGTGCTTAAGGGCGCAATCGTCATGGAGTCCTTGTTTGGGTGACCGATATTGTGTTGATGCTCGCTGGGGTGACGTATCGAATATCGCACGAATGTGTAATAATCAGTAACTTCTTATAGTTTACTATAATAGTCGAAATATGAAAGTATGCTCAAAAAATCTGCTCTCGGAGTTTTGTTGTGGATAACCCCATATTAACCAAAAAACTTTCCCGGCTGGGGCGGCTGGGACGCAGCGCCCTGAAGCGCTTCATGTATTCCCAAATGATGGTGTATGCCGGGCTCCGGATCGCCATTGGCAAGGACCAGCCGCTGGTGCAGTTCAAGGTGGAAATGGACCCGCCCTCGGTCTATTGGGTGTATCGCCTTAAAGCCTCTGAACTCGACCGGCTGACGCAGACGCTCCGCCTTCCCCCGAACCTGACCCTGTGCCCCATCCGGTGTTTGGACATCGATGAGCCTTCGTACTACCTGGCGCTCAACGCCTATCGCGTCTCGGGGCTGGTGAACGGTGTTCGCGCGGAGTGGTCGGTGTTTGTGCGCGATGCCACGGGCACGCCCCGTTACCTGATCGTGGATGCGCGGTCTTCCACCAACTCGATGGACCCGGTCAGCATCATTACCAAAAAATCCACGGTTGTGCATCAACGGGAGGGCAACGTCATTCACACCCGCATCGGCGATGGCGAAACGGCTTTCACCTCCACCATCACTTTGCCGGAACAGGCGCGCTCCGTCCACTCCTCCGCGGAGTGGGTGTCGGCCAACGACTATATCTACTGGGCCAACGGGGTCTGTGACCGCACCTTCTATAACGCGGGTCTGGCCAATACGAAGGTCAGTCTGTTGAGCAGCACACACGCCGCAATCAAAGACGGGACCTTCTGGGCGCAGTTCGTGGAGCCGGAGCCGGTTCATATCCTGAAACTGGACAACGCCATCGAGTTCGTCGTTTCGCCCTGGGAGAATGTGGAGCGGGCGTACGTGGAGGGGTAGAGTTTACCGCGAAAGCGCCGATACCCACGGCGGGTGAGCTCGTGAGGGAAATTCAACCAGCCGGTTGGGCTTCTTTCAGGTATGCATGTGCAAGAAGGCGTTCAAGCGCGGTGCCACCTGCTGCCTGTGCGAGACCAGACATTCATGCCCGCCGCCCGGCACGATGGACAACTCGGCGTTGGGCATGCGGCTCGCCACTCCCTGACTGAAGGCCAGCGGGATCAACGGGTCACGGTCGCCGTGGATCAAAAGTGCCGGTGTGTGGACCGCCTCCCAGCGGACATCGTCCAAGGCATGGAGGTTTGCCAGGTCATTCTCGACCCCGGCGCGGCGGGCTGAGATGGGGTGGTTCTCGAAGAACACCCGCATCATGGAGCGGGTCTCGGCGTCGCGGACCATCAACGGCAGGCCCACGTGGATGGCCAAGCGTGTCATAAGCCATGCGAGCCCATCGGGCAGGGAGTTCATGCCCCGCACAATACGGACCGATGACCCCGGCGGCGCCTGGGTGATCGCATCAGCCAGCACCAGGCCCCAACAGCGATCGGGGTGCCGCAACGCAAAATACGCCGCCGACATGCCTCCACCCGAAAGCCCCAGGATCGCAGCCCGCTCGATATTCAATTCATCCAGCAGGGCGGCATAGGCATCGGCCATTTCCGCCGGTGTGGCTGCGGTGCCTGTGGGGGTACGTAAATACCCCGCGCGTGAGACGGCGATGCCTTGAAACCCCTCCAATAGTTGTGCCAACACCAAGCCCTGATCGTAGCCGCCCCCGGTGCTGTGACTCAG
>CAZJMZ010000218.1:0-5214 GCA_964547115.1 uncultured Anaerolinea sp.
CACATGTCAACCTACACATCTCGTTTCATTCCATTTTTGCTTTTGATGCTGCTTGTTGCCTGCGGTGTAACGCCTGCCTCCACGCCGGCGGCCACATCCACAGGCACGCCATTGCCTGCAACGGCCTCGGCTACCGTGCCTGCGCCAACCGCTACCGCTGCCTTTACGGCCACGCCACAACCGCGCTTGTCCTTCAGCGATCTGGGGCCTGAGCAACAAAACTTTCCGGTGAACGTCAACCCGCTCACAGCCCGTGCCGTTTCAGACCCATCGCTGCTGGGGCTGCCCGCTGTGCTGGTCTCGATCAGCAACATGCCTGTCACAGCCCGCCCGCAGGCAGGACCAGGGTTTGCTTCGTGGGTATTCGAGTTGTTCATTGGCAAGGGGGCCACACGGTTCATGAACGTCTTTTATGGCGAGTATCCGCGCATCGTGCCCAATGTGACTGGAGGGTGCGCAGTGCGAACCCAGCTCCTCCATCCGCAAGGTGCATGGGTGGGTAATCGCATCTGGCTCGATGAAAATCAAAATGGCCTGCAGGATGCCTGGGAGTTTGGCATTGGCGGTGTGTGCGTGCACCTGCTTTCTGAATCCGGCGACATTGTTGCTGAAACCTCCACCGACTCGAACGGTTACTATGCGTTGGAGGCCGCCCCAGCACGCTATCAAATTGAATATCAACTCCCCGCGCATTATCGTTTCACTACTTCTGATCTTGGTGACGAAGACAACGACAGTGATGCTGATGTGGATACGGGCCGTACTGCCTTCTTCATGCTAGACACCACCGCATCTTACTTCGACGCTGGCCTGATCCTGTCGTCTGATGCGCCGATCGCCACCCCAAGCATTGTCCCTCCCAATTGGTTCATTCCCAATGAGCCGTATGTGGGCCCCATCCGCTCGGGGCGCCTCACCTACAACCAGATCGGGCATCTCTTCCCCAATAGCTGCCTCGTCTATGCCAGTGCCGCCTGGGACATCGGCGAACGGCTCGATGCGTGCGAGATCGTCCGTGGCGCCGACACCACCACGCCCAACAGCGCCTTGCTCAAGGTCACTCGTCTGCGCCAACTGGCAGAGGAAAACCTCAACCCAAAACAACCGGTCAACTACTCAGGGAATCTCTTCTCGTATTCCCTGCCTTCCAATGGAAAACCCGCGGACCAGCTGAGTGTCTATTACCATTCCTTCACGCAATCCGGCTGGAACTATGACCCCATCTCGCAGACCTATCTGCGCTCCACCGATCAGGCTGATGGTAAAGGCGAGCTCTCGCCTGCCAATGACCGCCTCACCGGCCGGCAGATGGCTTTTGAAAATGTTATTGTGCTCTTCGCCGACCATGAACGCTTCCGTCACAATCAATTCGAGATCAATCTGCAGCTTGGACAAAAAGGCTGGGCCTGGCTTTTCCGCGATGGACAGGCTTTCAAGGTTCAATGGTCCACGCTGTCACGGGATTGGGAACAGACCACCGGTTTAATGCGCCCCATCCATTTTGTGGATTCGAACAACAACCCGATCCCGCTTCATCCCGGCCGCACATGGATCCATCTCGTCACGCCCTATTCTGCTGTGATCGATCACGGTGACGGTACCTGGCAGTTGCAATTCGTTGAGCCTGTTGATCCGCTCGATACCCCTACGCCTGAACCCAGCCCATGAGGTTTTCTTGAGGAGTTTTGATGCACCGCTATGTTACCTCCCTGCAAGCTTTCATCGCCCCGCATGCCGACCCATCTCAGGCCGCACCGATGAAACGCTATATGCGCGATCAGTTCGCCTATCTCGGTATCAAGAGCCCGGCGCAGAGTGCATTGCTCAAGCAGTTCATCGCCCAACAGGGCCTGCCTCCCCTGGAGGCTTTGCCCGCTATCAGCCGTGACTTGTGGACTCTGCCCGAGCGTGAATATCAATACCTGGCCATCTCGCTGATCAGTAAACTGGAAAAGAAACTCCCCTCCGATTTCATCGAGACCTTGGAATATCTGCTGGTCACCAAGTCCTGGTGGGATACGGTCGACACGTTGGCAGGGCACCCCGTGGGTGCATTGTTCAAGCGGTATCCCCCGGTCAGGAAAAAATACCTGAAACGCTGGCGAGCCTCTGATAATTTCTGGCTGCGACGCACCACGCTCCTGTTCCAACTCGGCTACAAACAGGACACCGACTTTGACCTGTTATGCGAACTCATTCGGGAAAATCTGGGCTCCAGCGAGTTCTTTATCAACAAGGCCATTGGCTGGGCGCTCAGACAATACGCCCACACCAACCCTGCTCCGGTAAAGCAGTTCGTCAAGGCAACTCCTGAGCTTCATCCGCTCAGCAAGCGGGAAGCGCTGAAGAACCTCTAAGCCTCAGTCGTTGTTTCTCAAGAATTCAGCCGCATCCACGAAATGGGCTTTGAGATAATCGCGCACCTGGGGTTGGGTATCCAACTCGTCCAGGGCCTTATGCATGCACCAGACCCATTGATCGCGCTCGGCAGGGCCGATCACAAAAGGCATGTGTCGCATCCGCAGGCGGGGGTGCCCCCGCGCTTCGAGATACAGTTGCGGTCCGCCCGACCAGCCGGAAAGAAACATGAACAATTTTTCGCGCGAGGGTTTCAGATTTTTCGGATGCAGGGCACGTAATTCTGCGGCTTCAGGGGCGGAATCCATCAAGTCATAAAAACGATCCACAAGTTGACGTACGCCGTTCTCGCCGCCGAGCAATTCATACAAAGTAGGTTCAGAGGTTGTCATGCCGCGATTGTAATCCATGAAATCCCGCCCGCAGGCTTTATAATTACCTTAATTGCCTATCAGGAGCAGTCATGACCCAAGATAACGAAGCCGTGATCCTTTCTGCCGCACGCACGCCCATCGGAAAATTCCAGGGCGCGTTAAGCAACGTTCCTGCCACCAAGCTGGGCGCCATTGCCATTCAGTCTGCTGTAGACCGGGCGGGCATCGACCCGCATGACATCGAAGAGGTCATCATGGGCAATGTGGTGCAGGCGGGGGAGGGGCAGGCCCCGGCACGGCAATCCGGCTTGGCGGGCGGCATCCCGGCGCAGGTTAGCGCGAGTACGATCAACAAGGTCTGTGGCTCGGGGTTGAAAGCGGCCATGATGGCGGCTCAGGCTATTCGGGCGGGTGATGCGGATCTATTCGTCGCCGGAGGCTTTGAGTCTATGAGTCGCGCGCCCTATCTCGTCAGCGGGCGCATGGGCGAATTGAAATTTGGCAATACCCAAATGACCGATGCCCTGCTCAACGACGGTTTGTGGGATCCCACGGAGAATTGGGGGATGGGCAATGCCGCCGAGTTCATCGCGGATGAATATGAAGTCACACGCGAAGCCATGGACCAGTTTGCGCTTCGTTCTCACGAACGGGCTGTAGAGGCTCAAGAACAGGGTCGCTTCAAGCCTGAAATTGTTCCTGTCCAAATCGCCGGGCGCAAAGGTGAGGTCACCGTCGTGGACCGGGATGAATCTCCGCGCAAAGAGACATCGCTCGAAGCCCTGACCAAATTGAAACCAGCCTTCAAAGCCGATGGCAAAGTGACCCCCGGCAACTCCTCGCCCATGAACGATGGCGGTGCAGCGCTGGTGATCGCCTCAAGTGCTTATGCAGAGAAGAATCGCCTCCGACCGCTGGCGCGCATTGTCGGGTATGCCCAGGCCGCTTTGGAGCCGAAGTACCTCTTTGCTGCGCCAGCCTACGCCATCCCCAAGCTACTCAAACGCATCGGCTGGACGCTGGCCGATGTTGACTTGATCGAACTCAACGAGGCTTTTGCGGCGCAGGTGCTGGCCGATGGTTACGCCCTCGCTGACCAGGGCTGGGATTGGAACAAGGTCAACGTTAATGGCGGCGCGATCGCCTTGGGGCATCCGTTGGGAGCGAGTGGTGCACGGGTGTTGACCACGCTGGTCTATGCTCTGAAAGATCGCGGCTTGAAACGCGGCATTGCTTCTTTGTGCCTCGGTGGCGGCGAAGCCGTGGCAATGGCGGTTGAGGTGGAATAAATGGCAAAAGTTCTTGGTGTTGGCGGTATATTTTTCAAATCACCCGACCCCAAAAGGCTCTATGACTGGTATGCCAGGCATCTTGGTATGGAATTGAGCGAGTGGGGCACAGCTTATTTTCCTCAGAATTTACCTGCCAATAGTCAAATAGTTTGGAGCGCCTTCCCGGCTGAGACGGAGTATTTCGCCCCCTCATCCAAAGAGTTCATGTTTAATTTGATCGTTGATGATTTGGATGAAGCACTCAAGCAGGTGAAATCAGGTGGCGCCGAATTGATTGGAGATATCGAGAAAATGGAATATGGCTCGTTCGGTTGGTTTATTGACCCGGATGGCAATAAAGTTGAACTTTGGGAACCGATTAAAGGTGAAAAATGAATCTGGATGAACGCAATAAGAAAATCGAGTTGTACGGGAATGGCTTTGACATGCTGGTGGAAGTGCTCAAGGATGTGCCGCGTGAGATCTGGCAGTTCAAGCCTACACCGACCGAGTGGAGCGTGCATGAGATCATTGTCCACCTGGCTGATTCGGAGACCAATGCCGCCCTGCGTGCCCGTAAATTGATCGTTGAGCCGGGCGGCACGGTCATGGGGTATGACCAGGATCAATGGGCCAACGCCCTGGATTACCACGAGCACGACCTTGAAGATGCGCTCGAAGCTCTGCGGCTGGCGCGCAAGACCACCTACAAACTATTGAAGAAACAACCAGACGAAGTGTTCGAACATATCGTCTGGCACCCTGAATACAAAGAGCCGTATACCTTCGATAATTGGTTGAACATCTACTCGGCGCATATCCCCGGGCATATTGAACAGATCATGAATAATTACAAGTTATGGAGAGACCAGCAAGGCTAAACGCCGGTACGCAAGTGGAAAATACTTGTGTGCTTGTCTACTTGATCCCATGTCTAAAGTTGTTGTCGCCATGTCCGGGGGTGTTGATTCCTCCGTCGCTGCGGCCTTGCTCAAAGAGCAGGGTCACGAAGTGACGGGGATGATGTTGCGTTTGTGGAGCGAACCTGGCAAGGAAGATACCAACCGCTGTTGCACGCCCGATTCGATGGCCCAGGCCCGGCGCGTCGCGGCCAAACTCGATATTCCCTTTTATGTCATCGATGCCAAGGATGTCTTTCGTGAGACCGTGGTCGAGTATTTTCTTGAGGGTTATGCCCGCGGCGAGACGCC
>CAZJMZ010000219.1:0-5213 GCA_964547115.1 uncultured Anaerolinea sp.
GCGCGCAATTCTTTGATCATTTCAGTCGTGATTTCCATTTCGAGATATTCCTTTTCCTGCACGTACAACTAGTTGCTTTCAGCAGCGGGTGCGTCGGAGGCCGGGGCCGCGGGCACTTCGGCTTCCTTCTTGGGATTCATCTTGGCCAGCGTGGCTTCGCCGAGCAGGGCGTCATCGCTCAACTCCACATCGGTCTCAACGACCTTCTGCGCCTTGCGGGCGGGACGATCAGCCTTGGCCTTCTCTGCCACAGCAGGCTTCTCCTCTTCCATTTCCTCATCCTTGCGGGAGGCCTTGCCCTCAAGCACAGCATCGGCGATCTTCGCCACCAGCAACTTGATCGCGCGGATGGCGTCATCGTTGGAGGGGATCACGTAGTCAATGTTCTGCGGGTTGCAGTTGGTATCCACCAGCGCTACGATCGGGATGTTAAGCAGGTTCGCCTCATGGACGGCGGCATCTTCACGGCCCACATCGATGATAAAGACCAGGTCGGGACGGCGCTTCATCGAGCGGGTGCCAGACAGACGGGTGGTCAGACGCGTGATCTGACGTCCAATGAGCAGGCCTTCCTTCTTGGTCAGGCGTTCGATCTCGTTGGTGTCGCGCATCTTCTCGAGCTTTTCGAGTTCTTGAATACGAGCAGACATCGTGCTCCAGTTGGTGAGCATGCCGCCCATCCAACGCTCGGTCACGTAGGGCATGCCGCAGCGTGCGGCTTCCTCGGCAATGGTCTCCTGCGCCTGGCGTTTGGTGCCCACGAACAGGATCGTGCCACCGTTCGCCACTGCATCGCGGATGACGTTATAGGCCTGTGTCAGCAACTTGGAAGTCTGCTGCAGGTCAATGATATGAATGCCGTTGCGCTCGGTGAAAATATACGGCTTCATACGGGGGTCCCACTTGTTAGTGCGATGCCCAAAGTGGACGCCGCTCTCCAAGAGGGCTTTCATGGAAATAACAGCCATTTTTCTCCTGACTTCTCTGCTTGCACCGCGCAGAAATCCGGCGGCCAGCAGAATGAGTTTAGCGGGAATTGATAACCCGCTCAGGGACGCTTGATGCCCGTCCCAGGCAAGATATGCTCCTTTTCAAGAGCGCGCGGATTATAACACAGGATTCACCCGCCTCACTGCTCAGGGAGGCCTGCCTCCCCCACCCAGCATCTTCCAACTTCCAAGCCTGATACCCCCAAGAAAAAGCCCCGGGTACCCGGGGCTCATCGGTTGTGATCTAGATTGCGAATGGCTGGTTCAGCAAATTGTTCCAAATGGCTTCAGCGCGCTTCTTGAGCTTCTCGTCTTCATCCACCTTCTTGGCGGCGTAGAGTACGGTGGTATGGTCGCGCCCACCCAGCAATTCACCGATCTGCGGGAGCGAGATCTCACTGAACTCACGCAAAATATACATCGCCAACTGACGCGGAATGGCGATCTTGGCTGAACGGTTCTGCCCGAGCAGGTCATCCACAGCGATGCCTTCGGAGGTGGCCACCGCTTCGATCACACGCCTGGGGGAAATATTGCGTTTCTGGGGCAGCAGGTCAGCCAAAGCCACTTCGACCAGGCTGGGCGTAAGCGAAGCGCCGCTCAGGTCGGCAAAGGCGATGATGCGGTTCAAGGCCCCTTCCAACTCACGGATGTTGGACTGCACGCGGCGGGCAATACTCTCTAGGATCTCATCCGACACCTGGCGGCCAGCCCGCTCAGCCTTGGAGCGTAAAATGGCCAGGCGGGTTTCCAAATCAGGCGGCTGGATATCCACAATGAGGCCCCACTCAAAGCGGGAGCGCAGGCGTTCATCGAGCGTGACGAGCGACTTGGGCGGGCGGTCAGACGAAAGAATGACCTGTTTATCCTGCCCATGCAGGGTGTTGAAGGTGTGGAAGAACTCCTCCTGCGTCGATTCCTTCCCGGCAATGAACTGAATATCGTCCACCAGCAGCACATCGGCTGAGCGGTATTTTTCGCGGAAGGCCTGATTGGTGTGCGTACGAATGGACGCGATCATATCGTTGGTGAATTCTTCAGAGGAAACGTAAAGAATGTTCAACCCGCGGGCCACGCAGGCGTTGCCAATGGCGTGCAACAGATGTGTCTTGCCCAGCCCCACGCCTCCATAGAGGAAGAGCGGATTGTAGGCACGGGCGGGCTTCTCTGCGACGGCCAGACAGGCGGCATGCGCCAGACGGTTGCCGGAACCGACCACATAGGTCTCAAAGATATAACGAGGATTGATGGTGAGAGAGCGGGCAGGCTGCTCGGAAGCCGAAGCAGGGACCGGCTGGGAGCGCGACGCGGGCGTTTCATCGTTTGCTGCATCCGCTTCGTTGCCACTGACGACGAACTTCACATCCACAGAGGCGTTGGTGATACCCAATAAAAGGCGGTTGACGGTGCTGGCCAGGCGGTCATCGAGCCAGTCACGGGCATATGCGTTGCGCACACCCACCGTGAGGGTGCCATCCTGATAGGAAACAGGTTTGGTGTCACGTACCCAGGTATCAAAAGATGCACGCGGCATCTCCATTTGCAGTTGTCCGAGTACGGATTGCCAGGCCTGTTCTGCGTTCATAAGTGCTCCGTTGCAAGAATAATAACGTGGTCGAATTAATCCGCTTCATCAGCGGCTGGTTTGAACTGATTTATTTGTTAGCGAGTCGATCACATGGGACTTGGGATGTTGACGTTCACTACATCCTCATTTCAGCGTGACGATATTCTAGCAGATATACATGGAAAATAACAACACGCAAAGCCTACGCTTGTTTTAAAACATCGTTTTTTTTAAGGTCGGTCAACGTTAAAGATTCGAGTCGTGAAAAAAACTTGCCGGCTGAATTCCATAGAACACGCGTTTCAGCCATGTACGTCCTGAAAAGTTATCCACACCCCCATATATGGTGCTAAATCGGCAGTTTGAGGGGTATCTGGCAGATATGGAATTGAAATCGTTAAAAGACAGCCTGTGGATAACTTTGCGAGTCAAGAGTTTTGAATCTCTGAATCTTGTGATTCAAGATTAAAGAATTTTCGATTCGCCGCCTCAGACCCTGCTGCGTCGCGGAACCCACACCAATACAGTGGAACCTTCGTTCAAAGTGGAGGTGATATCCACGTCACCGCCCACAGAACTGGCACGCGTATGCATGTTCGCAAGACCATGACCAATGCTGGCATTCATCTTATCGATCTCAAAGCCATGACCGTTATCACTGATCTCCAACAAGACTCTCTCATCCGAAGCCCATAACGATACCTGGACCTTCTTTGCCCGTGAGTGCTTGGCAATGTTAGCCAGCGCTTCCTGGCAAATATGGAATAAGACCGTTGAATGGGCATCCGGGAGGCCGCTGTAATCAGCATCGAACCCCGACAATTTCACTTCTGCAGAAATATTCGCGCGAAATTCAGCCACCAGCCGCTTAATACCGCCCACCAAGCCGTCATCGCCCAGTTTGCGCGGACGCAGATCCAAAATATACGAGCGAATATCGCGAATGACCTGGTTCAAACCGTCCATGGCTGTGCGTAAACGCTTGCGGGTCTCTTCCGTGTCCTCGTCCAGGGCATGAAAAGCGCCCTCCAGCGAGAGCCCCACCCCATAAATAGACTGGATAATGCCATCGTGCAGGTCCATGCCGATGCGCTCACGCTCTTCCAACACGGCCAAACGGCGCGAATTCTCGTGCAGGCGCGCATTTTGAATGGCTGCCGAGGCATAAGTCGCCAGCATTTGGATGATCTTTTCATCATCCGCCGTGAATTCGACCGCATCGATCTTCTCAGTGAGGTAGATCTGGCCCAGCGGCGTCTCGCCCGCCAGGATCGGCACCCCTAAAAACGAGACCATCTCCGGGTGACCACCGGGGAAGCCTACCGATTCCGGATGATCCTGAAGGACGGGCAACCGCAAAGGCGTCCGTGAGTCCTTCAATGCCCCCAGCAAGCCCCGGCCCACCGGCGGGTGCTCGATGCGCCTGATCTCATCATCGGTCATTCCAACAGCAATGAACTTTTCCAGCCCGCCCTGCTTGCCAAACACCCCCAAAGCAGCATACCGCGCATCCGATTGCTCACACGCGGTGGAAGCAATCCGATACAACAAATGCTCCAGCGAAATATCATTTACCAGTTCCAGGCTGGCCTTGTGCAAAGCGATCAGACGATCCTGTAATTGTTCACGGGTCAGGAGCATGAAAACTCACACCTCTCTCTGCAAGTATTATATCCAATTTGATTAATTTTGATAGATTTTGGCAGAGGGGTACAATACAATTACCCTCACATGACCACTTCACGCATTCCGGGCTTTTATCAACTCTCACTGGATGAGCGCCGCCAAAAAATCGCGGACGCTGCGCTTCAGACTCCCGAAAGCCTGCTCCCCTTCTTCAGCCCTCTCCCCGCGGACATCGCCACGCACATGATCGAGAATGTCATCGGCACCTACGAACTGCCGCTGGGCATCGGCCTCAACTTCCTCGTCAACGGACGCGACGTGCTCGTACCCATGGTCATCGAAGAGCCTTCGGTGGTGGCGGGAGCGTCGTTCATGGCCAAACTGGCCCGTGCCGGGGGCGGATTTGACGCCACCAGCACCGAGCCGCTCATGATCGGCCAGTTGCAAGTGCTCGAACTCGCAGACTTGGACAAGGCCTCGGCGCAGGTGTTGGCGCACAAGGCTGCGTTGTTGGAACATGTCGATGGCGCGGAATCCAGCCTCAAACGTAGAGGCGGAGGCGCGCGGGATATCGAAGTCCGGGTCATGGACGAGTCGCCCATCGGCCCGTTCCTGGTCGTGCACCTGATCTACGACGTCCGCGATGCGATGGGCGCGAATGCGGTCAACACCGCGTGCGAACGTCTCGCCCCGCAGGTCGAAGCGCTCACCGGCGGACGCGTGCATTTGAAGATCCTTTCGAACCTCACCGACCGCCGCCTGGCCAAAGCGACTTGCCGAATCCCGGTTAAAGAGCTGGCGTTTGACGATTTTTCCGGCGAAGAAGTGCGCGATGGCATCATCGCCGCTTACGCTTTTGCCGCCGCCGACCCCTACCGCGCCGCGACGCACAATAAGGGCATCATGAACGGCGTGGACCCGGTGGTCATCGCCACCGGCAACGACTGGCGGGCCATCGAAGCAGGTGCGCATGCCTATGCCGCGCGTTCGGGCCGGTACACATCACTGTCAACCTGGTCGAAAAATGAACA
>CAZJMZ010000220.1:0-5210 GCA_964547115.1 uncultured Anaerolinea sp.
ATGGTCGAGCCATGGATCAGCACGATCGGCGCGCGACCGGGCTGGTCCACACCATGCTCTTGATAATAAATATTCGCATCGTTGATGGTTATAAACGGCATATTGCATATCCTATCACAACTCGTTACAATCGTTGTATGCAAACGACCCTCGACCAATACGCCCAAACCATCGATCCACGCACTTCCCTCTTTGATGTCAAGATTGACTCATCCAAAGGCCGCACCCTCACCCTGAGTGGACGCATCCTCGACCTCTCACAACTGGAAGACCTGCACCGCCTCTTCCCCACCCGCAACCTGGATACCGCTGCGATCCGCATACTCAACACCGAAACTCACGCCCGTCTCCATGTGACGACGAACCTGACCGGCTTGTATGAGCGTCCCACATTCGGCATGCCGCTCTCCAGCGAGTTGACCTATGGCACGCCGCTCGAAGTGCTCGATGAACAAGGCCGCTGGGTTTTCACCCGTCAAAGCGATGGGTACCTGGGTTGGGCTTACCGTCCGTATCTATCAGAAAGTGGGACAACTGCTTATACCCATCTCGTCCTTGTTCCAGTGATCGAAGTGCGGGCGGAGCCGGATTCGGCGTCAGCAGTGGTGACGCGTCTCGTCAGCGGGACAGGCGTTGGGGTGATGGAGAAGCGTGGCAAGTGGTCGAAGGTGCAGGCCAATCAGGTCGGCTGGGTCCCGTCTGCGAGTTTGCGAGCTATCTCCGCCATCCCCCAAAGCGTAAGTGAAAAACGAGCCTTGATCATGGAAGACACGCATCGCATGATCGGTGTGCCGTATCTATGGGGCGGCGTGAGCGGGAACGGGATCGATTGCTCGGGGTTTGCACGGCTGGTGCACCGCTGGGTTGGCGTAACAATCCCGCGTGATGCCGATATGCAATACACCGCAGCCAACTCCGTACAGCCACCTTATAAAATTGGCGACCTGTTCTTCTTTGCCGAAAGCGATAGCAAACGCGACATCACCCACGTGGGCGTTTCACTGGGCGGCTGGAAGATGATGCACTCTTCACGCGGGCGCAATGGTGTGTACATGGATGACTTGCAGAAGAAAAAATCGCTGATGGATATTTTTGTGAGGGCGGGAAGTTTCTTGCGCTAAGCAAATGGCCGGGTTCACCGGCCATTTTTTTGTGGTTGGGTCTTCTCCAGCAGGCGCCGGATATGTGCGGTAAGAATATAGCTTGGCACGGGTTTGGTCAGGCAATGGTCAGCCCCGGCATCCAACACACTGGCAACCATGGATGGTTCATTGATGGCAGATAACACAATGATGGGCATGGAGCTGAATTCGCGAATGGCTGCACAGACCGCCCAGCCATCCATGCCCGGCATAAGCAGGTCAAGTATGACAAGATCGGGGGTATAACAGCGCGCCAGGTTGAGACCATCGAGGCCGCCGCTGGAGGTTAAAACGAAATACCCGTGCGCAAATAACAAGACCGAGAGCAGTTCTGTAACAGCGCAATCATCGTCGATCACCAGGATGCGCCTGGCAGCCCGGGCGACGTTCTTATCCATTTGTTGAGGGTAATGAAGTGTCATTGTAACAATACCAAAAAATAAAGTAACCAGCATGGCTGTGTGGATACACCTGAACCCGTACCGGTCTCTGCTGGCAAAGAGGCCCGGCGGCGTCTGGGAAGTCCGGTTTCAGTTGCCCGACCATGCCTGCTGCGCCCTGGAGCTTGCAAGACAGTCCTTATAAGTGTGTGCCCGTATCCATTCAATCAGAGGTGATTGAGAAGAAGAACTGTTCAGTCTTACCCAAACAAAAGAGCGTAGCGGCACAGGCAAAACCATGCTGGCGACTATGTTGGTATTATGCCCATGTTCAGGCGATTCCCCAGTAGGAAAAACCCGCATTTCCGGCGCGGCTTTTCCACCGATAGCAAAGGGTGTGAGGTGGACTATAATAGCAGCAGGGAATCCATTCTTATTCAACCGAAAGACATCGCCATGAAATCATTCCGCAAAGAACTGTGGTTCAATATCCCCTCCCGCCGCGGCTTTATCAATATCACCGCCGAGGTGGAAGCTGCGATCCGCGAGAGCGGCATCAAAGAAGGCCTGGTGTTGGTCAATGCCATGCACATCAGCGCTTCGGTCTTCATCAACGACGATGAATCGGGCCTGCACCAGGATTATGACCGCTGGCTCGAGAAGCTCGCACCGCACGAGCCGGTCAGCCAATACCGGCACAATGACACTGGTGAAGACAACGCAGATGCCCACTTGAAACGTCAGGTCATGGGACGCGAAGTAGTGGTGGCAGTGACGAACGGGCAATTGGATTTTGGCCCGTGGGAACAGGTCTTTTACGGCGAGTTTGACGGTCATCGCCGCAAACGTGTGCTGATCAAGATCATCGGCGAATAGGAGCGGTGCATGCCTGCTGAAAACATCACCAAAAGCGAACGACACGGCTGTATCGTCTGCGGACGGCAATATCAGTTGTATGTGCTGTATGACCCTGCGGGCAAGTTCATCGCCAGCAAAGTGATGACCGAAGGTGGCCGGGCCCTGGATGAAACGACCCGCCCGCTGGTGGCATGCGAAAAACATTCAGAGGAAGAAACCAAACGGGCGGTGCGCCGGGTGTTCGGCGACCAGGTCCCCGAAGAAGATTGACCAAGGAGTATCCCCATGCAAACCCGTCGTTTTGGACGCACCGGACACATGAGCACGATCGCCATTTTTGGTGCGGCGGCTTTCTGGCAGATCGAACAAGCCGAAGCTGACAAGGTAATGGAGCAGGTCATCGAGGCGGGCATCAATCACATCGATATTGCACCCTCCTATGGACAAGCCGAGATCCGCGTGGGGCCGTGGATGCCGCGTGAACGCAGGCGGTTCTTCCTCGGCTGTAAAACGATGGAACGTACCAAAGACGGCGCATGGAAGGAATTGCGCGAGTCACTTCAGCGCCTGCAAACTGAAACCTTCGATCTGTACCAGTGCCATGCCATCACCACCATGGAAGAATTGGACGCCATCACCATGCAAGGCGGGGCGCTCGAGGCCTTCGTGGAGGCTCGTCAGCGTGGATTAATTCGATATATCGGCATCACAGGCCATGGGGTGGATGCGCCGCGCATCTATCTCGAAGCGTTGCGGCGTTTCGATTTCGATTCGGTCCTGTTCCCGCTGAACTTCGTCCAAATGGCCATCCCCACCTACCGCCAACAAGCCGAGGCCCTGATCGCCGAATGCAAGACCAAAGATGTAGGCACCATGATCATCAAGACCATCACCAAACGTCCGTGGGGTGACAGAACGCATACCGCCACCACCTGGTATGAGCCCTTCGATCAGTCCGACCTGATCCAGCGTGCCGTCAATTTTGGACTGTCGTATGAGGTCACCGGGTTATGCACTGCGGGCGATACACGCATCCTGCCGCTGGTGCTCAGGGCTTGCGAAAATTTCATGCAATTGAACGATTCAGAACGCGAGCGGATGATACAATCGGCACAGGAGTACGAACCACTGTTCACATAAATGAGCACGGAATTTTTTGACGCCATCAAGCGCGGGGACATGGAAGAGGTCGAACGCCGCCTCCAACTGGACCCCATCCTGATCCACGCCCGCGAAAACGGACTCAGCCCGATCATGGTCGCTGCCTATCACCAGGAACCGGTCATTGCCTCCTTCCTGGCCGATAAGACCGTGGCCATCACCATCTTCGAGGCTGCCGCCACAGGCAAGATCAACAATGTCATCCGCCTGCTCGCCCGCGACCCAGACAAGGTCAATGCGTTTTCAGAGGATGGTTTCCAGCCGCTGGGCTTGGCCTGTTTCTTTGGGCAGTATGACGTGGCCGAATATTTGCTCAAGGCCGGGGCAGCCGTCAACGCCAAATCGCATAACGGATTGCAGGCCGCCCCCATCCAGTCCGCTGCGGCGGGCAGGCACCGCAAGATCGTCAAACTCCTGCTCGATCACGGCGCCGACCCAAACCTGCGGGAGGCCAATGGCTTCACCCCGCTCCATGCAGCCGCCCAAAATGGCGACGAGGAAACGATCCGCACCCTGCTTTTTGGCGGCGCCGACCTCACCCTCAAAAGCAACGACGGCAAAACTGCGCTCGATCTTGCCATGGAAGCCGGTCACGAACGCGCCACGCTGCTGCTGGGCGAAGGCATCACCAAACGCTTTCAAACCAAAAAACAACTTTAACCCGGGCCAAAGTCAGGCCGCCGAATTAAATGCCGACACCCCGAAGGTTGCGCCTTCGGGGTGTCGGTTTTATGCATTACTCAGGGGCAATCGAAGGTGTATTTCACCAGTTCAGAGATCTTCTCTGAGCGGTCCACCACATCACCGCTCTTGCTCACGCCTACGAACTGAAAGTCAAAGAACGAGCCATCGAGACGCAAGTTCGGGCTCACATCTTCACCAGAGAAGGTCAGCGAGAAGTTGCCGTTGCCGTTATCCACCATTTTTCCGAACGTCTTCCACTCGCTCGGGTACAGGCGCTTCAGGTCCACAATGCGATAATAAAAGACCACATTCTTGATATCCACGTTCGGCGTGGTTACATTGAAGGTGATGTCGCGTGGGGCGCACCGCAAAGTAAAGTGATCGCCAGACATGGTGATGCTCGAGAACACACCGCGCCCCAAGGTTGGGTCAACGGTGATTGGGCTTCCGGCGCTGCCAGCCGGAGTATCAACAGGCGCTGCCGTGGGCGGCACGGGGCTGGCTTGCACTACTACCGTCACCACCACAGGTTCCGCAGTCGGCGGGATGGGCGTCGGCGGCGGCACATCGGTCGGTGCCGCCGTGGCGGGTACCACCACCGTTTGAATAACAACCACCGGTGTGGGCGAGGCCTCCGCCACCACCGCAGCAGGGACCTGAGTCGCAACCGGGGCCGCACTACAGGCGGCCAAACCAAGGGCAAGGGTCAAAAACAAAATTTTCTTCATAGCTTCACTCCTTTGTGATGATGAAAAATTCTATAGGCCTTGTCACCAAAAAGCCATACCAACCCCCTTTACAGGACTGAAAACGGGACAAATTTCCTATCCCTTCCCGAAGGGCCTGCAGCCAGTCACCCCGCCCAAACCAATCCGACAAACCTTGTTATAATTCGCGCCATGTTAACCCCAGCACAGATCGAAAACCAACTCGACCGCATCCTCTTAAAAGTACAAAAGCCCGGTCGCTATGTCGGCGGCGAACT
>CAZJMZ010000221.1:0-5189 GCA_964547115.1 uncultured Anaerolinea sp.
CTGCGCCGAGGCTTGAGCGTGGAGGCCGCCGAGCGGCAGGCGTTGGAACGTTTCGGTTCGGTCAAGGTCGTATCACTCGCGTTTGAAAATGAAAGGAAAAACCTGATGCAACACATACTTTTAGCTGTGGCTGTGCTGGCCGGTTTGTTTTCAGCCTATGTCGATTCGCGCCCCACTTGGGATGATACGGGCATCTTGGCGTTCGGCATCCTGCTGGTCTGCGGTTTGCTGACCATGCTCGGGCATCGCCGCCCGTGGTTGATCGCGCTGGCTGTGGGGCTCTGGATCCCGTTGAACGCCATTTTCTTTACGCATGTATACGCCGCGGTCGTGGCCTTGGCATTCGCCTTTGTAGGCGCGTATGGCGGCTGGCTGGTGAATCTGGGAATACGGAAGACCTTCCACCCGGCATAAGCGACGGATGTCGCCCCTACAGAAAACGACAACAGGCGGACGTTACGTCCGCCTGTTTGTTATTTATCTTTTTGTTTACGAAGCTCTTCCAGTTTGCGAAAGAACCTATACACGGGTGGCCCGAAGAGGAATGCGATCAGGATAAAAACAAAAAATATTTCCTTCCATCCAATGGCAATGACAGGTTTGCAAGAAAGCACCCCCAAAAATATGATCGTGAAAGCAACGAAGGCTTTTTTATTTATCATGCTGCAAAGTATAACAAGAAGAGAGACGAACTCGGGATTCTTACAAGCTCGTCTCTCTTTCATCTTGTGGTTATCGTGCCATCTTCTTATTACGATAAACTCACCATCCTGTTATCAACCCTTTTGAAAACCATGCTTATGGCTCAACTGAAATCGTCCCGATCAAACTTCCATCGGTTGAACATTCGTACTTGTACGACTGAGGCTGCAGAAAGTTGAATGCAAATGTGTCGCCCGATTTCAGTGGACCTGAGTCGAACAGGCTGCTTCCCTCAATTGTTATATCCCGAACGATATGTTCATTTGTCCCTTGATTTGTCCAGGTTATCTGCTGCCCAACGTTGACGATTACGTTTGGGCACAGATCTTCTGTGATGCCCACACCAATCCCTGATGGATATGAGGTTGCTATTGGTGGAGTGGATCGGACAGATTCAGTCCATGCCTGTGCCTCCTGCGGAGTGACCAACATGTTTTCGACACTAATACCCTTGAGCAGGTCGGCGGCGGGGGCGCCAATACTGAAATCCATGCGGACGATCTTTCCATCCATCACCCGCAGGACAACGGGCAGGGAGATATCGTTCACGCTCCGTTCGAAGAGCATGGCATACCTGCCTTCGGGGAAATAGGGTTCGATATTCGGGTTGGGTGTCACGCGGTAGATGGCATACAGGTTTTTCAGGATTGAATTGTTTAGGAAGGTCTCCATATTTTCAGGAGCGATGAACGAACTTTCGGATCCGAATATCGGGAAGACCTGAAGCTTGGTACCTTCGGCAACACCTTCGGGGCAGGGAGGCGGACCACCCAAACCTTCGACATTGGCGCAAGCGATCTGTGAGTATTGGATCACGGCGATCTGTTCACCGAGGTTGCCTCCCAGCATGGCTTTTGCGACGGGTCCCAATTCATCTTTGATGGCCTGGTTGGAATTCGTCTCTGTTGCAGGTTCGATACCTATCTCAAGGACATCCGTTCCCCTGGCGGGGGCACAGGCGGAAACCATAATTGTCAGTATGGTCATCACGATAAGAAAGCGGGTAAACATTTTAAACTCCACGGTTAGATATGATTTTGGTTCATCACCATGCCCTGATCTTATCGATTGGATGTTGCCAATCGGTGTTCAAACGGTAACAAATCAAATACAGGTTGTAACAGTTCTGTTACAGGCGCGGCAGGCGCAAGGAAACGACTGTCCCTTGCTCGACACGGCTGCGGATGTTGATCTGTCCCCCGTGTCGTTCTACGATGGCATTGACGAGTGCCAAGCCCAATCCGCTGCCAGGCGTGCCGCGCGCGCCCTTGCCGCGGAAGAGTTCCTCTGTGACGTGAGACAGTTCATTCTCAGGGATGCCTGAACCTTCATCCGCCACTTCGACGACGATGTGATTTGTATCTTCGTAGGCGCGGACCTGAATCGATTCGTCGGGTTGGGTGAATTTAACGGCATTGCCCAACACATTCCGCAGGGCGAGGTAGAGCAGGTCGACATCACCGCTGACTTCGGGCAGTGACCAGGGCATGTGTGGCACGTTCAATGTGAGGTTGGGCTTGGAGGTGGAGAATTCGGCCACAAGTTCGTTAAGCAGCTCATCTATTTTCACGGGCGAATGTTCGATCTCGCTGGTTTGTAAATCGGCGAGTTTGCGGAGTTGCAGCACCATGTCGTTGAGGCGGGTCACCTGGATGCGAATCCGTTTGATGGCAGATTCGGCTGGTTGAGCAGGATCAGGCGTGGGTTGAGTCTGAGGCGGTTCTTCATCCAGGTTGGCAAGTTCGACTTGTAAAGTTGTTAGTGGATTTTTGAGTTCGTGATCAAGCCTCTGTAAAAATTGACGATGCTCCGTTGACGAATGAGTCGCGAGTAAATCCGATTCTTTTTGTGCGCGCGACTTAAAGAAAAGATAAAAGGCCATAACAACGCCGATCAAAATCGTGAGCAGGACGCCAAGGAGAAAAAGAAGCAGACCGAGGCTGGCACGCAAATAGATTATGGAATCAGTGAGCAAGCTGTTGCGATAGACCTGCCAGGCAATGAAGCCAAGCACGGCAGGCAGAAGGGCGAGGGTAAGTTCGCGTCTCACGTGCCGCGCTCCACCTTGGCGATGAAGCGATAACCCACACCCGCCGATGTTTCGATATAGCTGGGATCGTCGGCTGAATCTTCGAGGGCACGGCGGAGTTCGGCGATGCGGGCATCCACGGCGCGACTGGCAACGGAGCGTTCCCAGCCCCAGACCACATCGAGCAGGCGTTCGCGGCTGATGATCTCTTCGGAATGGGTCATGAGATATTCAAGCAGCAACAGGCCCTTGGGTGTGAGATTGAGTTCCTGACCGCGCAAGGTGATGCGCCGTGCGCGCCGATCAAGACGCAGTTCGCCGCTGACGAGCACCCAGGCTGTGACAATGGGTGGCGCGCCTGTATGCACACGCCGTAACACGGCGCGGATGCGTGCCACCAGTTCATGCGGCTCGAAGGGTTTGTTGATGTAATCATCAGCGCCCTCTTCGAGTGCCATGGCACGTTCGGTGGCTTCGCCGACCTGCGTGAGCAGGATGACAGGCGTGAGATTCCCCGCCTGCCGCATGCGTCGCAATGTTTCGCGCCCATCCAGGCGCGGCATGAGCACGTCCATGATCACTAGGTGAGGCTTTGACTTTTCCAGCGCCGAGAGGGCCTGCATGCCATCAGAGGCAATTTGCACTTGAAAACCGGCGCGCGTGAGAAATGCAGAGAGGCTGGCGCGTACGCCAGAGTCATCATCGACGAGAAGCAATTCCAGGGACCCGGTCATTGGATCACTTCAACATCGGCATCTTGATGCCGTGACGTTTCGCCGCTGCGATGGCAATCTCATAACCCGCGTCTGCGTGACGCACCACGCCCATGCCTGGGTCGGTGGTCAGCACGCGCTCCAACCTCCGCGCTGCTTCGGGGGTCCCATCGGCCACGATGACTTGTCCCGCGTGTTGCGAGTAGCCCATCCCCACACCGCCGCCATGATGGAACGAGACCCAGGTCGCGCCGCCGACGATGTTGATCATCGCATTGAGGATCGCCCAATCACTGATCGCATCCGAGCCATCCTTCATCGCTTCGGTCTCGCGGTTGGGTGAAGCGACAGAACCTGAATCCAAATGGTCGCGCCCGATGACGATCGGCGCTTTCACTTTTCCACTCGCGACCAACTCATTGAACAGCAGTCCCGCTTTGGCGCGCTCGCCGTACCCGAGCCAGCAGATGCGCGAGGGCAGCCCCTGGAACGGAACTTTCTCACGCGCCATTTTCAACCAGCGATGCAGATGCGCGTCTTCGGGGAACAACTCCATAATGGCCTGGTCGGTGGTGTAAATATCTTCCTTATCGCCCGAAAGCGCCACCCAACGGAACGGTCCCTTGCCTTCGCAAAACAACGGACGAATATAAGCAGGCACAAAGCCGGGGAATTCAAAGGCGTCACTCACACCGTTGTTGTATGCCTGCTGGCGTAAATTATTTCCGTAATCAAAGACTTCTGACCCGGCACGTTGGAAGGCCAGCATCGCTTTCACATGCGCAGACATCGAGTCCATCGCCATCTTTTTATATTTATCCGGGTCAGACTTGCGTAGTTCGTTCGCGGCGGTAACCGATAAACCGGAGGGGACATAGAACAGCGCCTCATGCGCCGACGTTTGGTCTGTTACCACATCGGGAACGACACCCCGCTCTGAGAGTTCCCTGTACACATCCGCCGCGTTGCCGATCAACCCGATCGACTTGGGGATCTGCTTCTCTTTGAACTCTTCCACGAGCGTCATCGCCTCTTCGAGATTGTCCACCACCATATCCACATAGCCGATGGCGCGACGGCGTTCGGCACGCTCGGGGTCCACTTCCACGATGAGCCCCACCCCTTCGTTCATCGTAATGGACAAAGGCTGCGCTCCACCCATCCCGCCGAGCCCAGCAGTGAGCACGAACTTGCCTTTGAGCGAACCCCACCCTTTGAGTTTGGCCAGCGCACCGAAGGTCTCGTAGGTGCCTTGCAGAATGCCCTGCGTGCCGATGTAGATCCATGAACCGGCGGTCATCTGCCCGTACATGATGAGTCCCTTTTTGGCGAGTTCATCGAAGTGCTCCCAGGTGGCCCAATGTGGTACAAGATTCGAGTTGGCAATTAGAACTTTGGGAGCATCTTTATGTGACTTGAAGACCACCACCGGTTTGCCCGATTGCACCAACAGGGTCTCGTCCTCTTCAAGGTTTTTCAACGACTCAAGGATCGCGTCGAACGATTCCCAATCGCGCGCGGCTTTGCCCCGCCCACCGTAGACGACGAGGTCTTCGGGCTTCTCGGCCACTTCGGGGTCGAGATTGTTCTGGATCATGCGATAGGCGGCTTCGCTGAGCCAGTTCTTGCAGGTGAGGTCGAGGCCTCTCGGGGCACGGACAATTCGGGGTGAGGTCATGAGGCGGCTCCTTATCCAGGCAGGGGTGTGAATCAAAAATCCCTCCCGATTATACGCCGGGAGGGAT
>CAZJMZ010000222.1:0-2925 GCA_964547115.1 uncultured Anaerolinea sp.
CCGAGATCCGCGAAGTGAAGCCGCATCCCAACGCCGACCGCCTGACCCTGCTCGATCTGTTCGACGGTGAACAGGAACAGGTCGTCCTCACTGGCGCGCCGAACATCTTCCACTTGAAGGGCACGGGCAAATTACCCAAGCCCATCAAGGTGGCCTACGCCAAGGAAGGTACCACGCTATATGACGGCCATGCGGAGGGTTTGGTGTTAACCACCCTCAAACGTGCAAAGATCCGTGGCGTGGATTCGTATTCGATGGTCTGCTCCGAAAAGGAGCTCGGCATTGCCGAAGACCACGATGGCATCATTATCCTCGATGACGATGCGCCGGTGGGCATGCCGCTCGTGGATTACATGGGCGATGCCGTGCTGGATATTTCCATTCTGCCGAACATGGCTCGCAATGCGAATGTGATCGGCATTGCGCGTGAGTTGGCGGCGCTGACAGGCCGGGAGCTGAAAAAGCCCGAAGCCAGGCTGCCCATCGTCAGCGGCCAATCCGTCAAGGAACTCGTTGAAATCTCAATCACAAATCCCGAACTCAACCCGCGTTTCGTCGTCGGTTTGATTCGAAATGTGGAGATCAAGCCCAGCCCATACCAGATCCAACGGCGGCTCAAACTGGCTGGCGTTCGCCCCATCAGCAACATCGTGGATGCGACCAACTACGCCATGCTTGAGTTGGGCGAGCCTCTGCACGCCTTCGATTACGACGTGCTCAAATCACGCGCTGGCGAGAAAAAGATCAAGATCAGCACCCGCCCCGCTGCTGATGGCGAAAAACTCAAAACGCTGGATGGCCAGGACCGTACACTCACATCTATGAACGTGTTGGTCTGTGACGAAAAAGGCTCACTTTCACTGGCAGGCGTGATGGGTGGTTCCGAATCCGAAGTGACCGACAATACCAAAAACATTCTGCTTGAAGGCGCTGCGTGGAACTTCATCAACATCCGCCGCACAGCGAAGCAACACAACCTGCCCTCTGAAGCATCGTTCCGCTTCTCGCGGGGCGTGCATCCGGCCATGGCTGATCGCGGCGTGAGCCTCGGCTTGCGCTACATGGCGGAGTGGTCTGGCGGCAGCATCGCCCCTGACCTTGTGGACGAGTATCCGCTCCCGCCGAAGGCCTCGGTGGTGGATGTCACTGTGCGTGATGTCAAACGGTTGCTCGGTATCGACCTCACCCTCGCACAAATTGCCGATCTGCTCCAACGTCTTGAATTCAAGTGCGAAGTGCTGGGTGATATGCTCCGCGTGACCGCGCCTGATCACCGTATGGATATCGACGAGGGCGTCGTCGGCCTGGCGGATGTGCTGGAAGAAGTGGCCCGCAGCTACGGCTACGATAACATCCCCACCACCACCATGGCAGATGCACTTCCGCCGCAGGTGGGCAACCCCATTCATGAGTGGGAGGAACATCTGCGTGACCTGCTCGTGGCGCTTGGCTTGCAGGAGGTTGTTTCCTATCGTATGACCTCCGTCGAAAAAGAGTCGCGTGTGATGAAGTTCGATGAGTATGTGAAGGTGGCCAACCCCATCGCGCCCGAAAAGAGCGTTTTGCGTCGCAGCATGGTTTCATCCGTGCTCGATGCGCTCGAGAAAAACACGCGCCTTGGCGAATCGCTGGCGCTGTTCGAAGTCGGCTCGGTCTTTGAGCCGGTCAAAAACGACCTGCCCAATGAATGGCGCAAACTCGGCATCGCCATGACCGGCCTCCGCGAAGCCACCGCCTGGGATGTGAAAGCCTCCACCAAACTCGACTTTTATGACTTGAAAGGCCGCCTCGAACTCCTTTTGAGCGGACTCCGCCTCTCAGGCATTACCTACACGGAAGCCTCTTCCACTCCCTACCTGCACCCGGGCAAAGCCGCCGCCATCAACATCAATGGACAGGTTGTGGGTGTCTTCGGTGAATTGCACCCGCTGGTGAAAGAAGGATATGTATTAGGCGATGCCCCGGTCCTTGTTGCTGAGTTCGACCTGGAGACTCTGCGCCGCATCAGCCCCACCTATGGCATTGTGCCAGTTTCTGAATTCCCACCGGTTTACGAAGATATTGCCGTCATCGTGGCCGATTCGGTCGCCGCATCCGCTGTCGAAGCCTTGATCAAGCAGACGGGTGGCAAGACCGTGACCAACGTCAAGCTGTTCGATGTCTATCGCGATGAGAAGATCGGTGCAGGGAAAAAGTCGCTGGCTTATAGTCTCACGTATCAATCAGATAAAACCCTCACCGATGCCGATGCCGCCGCCATCCGCAACAAGATCGTCAAACGGCTCGAGAATGCGGTTGGGGCGAAATTGCGTAGCTGATACGGTAATCACCTTGTAATCAACGGGATGCAGGATTTTCTTGCATCCCGTTCTTGTTGGTTGTATACTGAGTCAAATTTATTTCAGGAGAAGAACTGATGAACAATAAAAATACCGGCATGATTGCCACCATTGCTTCCGTTGTATTGTGCGGTTGCCCGGGTCTTTTCATGTGTTTGTTCGGCGCGCTCACCGCTGCCGGACGGGGCACATTCAACGACGGTAACCTGTCGCCTGTTGTGGGTGTGGCGCTTCTGTGTGTGGCGCTGATCTTCATTTTGATCCCGGTGGGTGTGGGCTTCTTCACCCTGCGCAAAAAGCCTGAAGCCGCTGCTGAGGCACAGCCGGTCGATCTGCCCCCGGCTTCCTGAGCAAGCAAACAAAAAAGACGGCGCGTTCGCGCCGTCTTTTTTGTTTGAGGAGTTGCGTTGCTTTACTTTTCAGCGGCAGGTTTCATCCATAAGTCTGCGAGGCGGGGCAGGATGAAATAATCGAGGCCGTAGTACCCGGCGATCTTCCAGGCGAGCACGAGCATGACTGCCAGGCCGAAGAACACACCGTTGACGCTGGCCGAACCGGCCATGATGAAGTTCCAGTTCATAAAGCC
>CAZJMZ010000222.1:3025-5156 GCA_964547115.1 uncultured Anaerolinea sp.
ACACACCGTTGACGCTGGCCGAACCGGCCATGATGAAGTTCCAGTTCATAAAGCCTGCGAAGAAGGCGGTGGCACCGACGAGTACACCAGCAATCAAGGCAATGCCAAAGAGCATTTCACTGATCGCCACCAATTTGGCAAACCAAGTATATGCCTGGGCATCGAGCATGGTCTGGAGGAAATTGCGGTACCAAGCATACGCGATGGGGGGGCGACCCTCCGCTGGGACCTGCACGGCACCCATCCAAAACCCTTTGAGGGCATTACCAGTAACCATCCAATCGGGGCTGGACAGTTTGTGCAGGCTGGCTTCGATCCATTGATACCCAAGCCATAGGCGGGCGACCAACCAGAGAATGGCGGCGCGCTTGTCATTGAACAGGAAGTCGATAAAGGATGGGGTTTCGAGTGTTTGCCCCTTGCGGGTGACTACATAAGTGGACATGAGATTGCTCCTTCGTTTGAAATTCGGATGTGTCTTACTTATGTGTCTAATTTACGCC
Organism: uncultured Anaerolinea sp.; assembly: GCA_964547115.1. Taxonomy (GTDB): domain Bacteria; phylum Chloroflexota; class Anaerolineae; order Anaerolineales; family Villigracilaceae; genus Defluviilinea. Next base: position 3,529 of record CAZJMZ010000222.1, read on the forward strand.
TAAGAACTCCGAATTCCAAGTGACGGAAATCATAAAAACGGATAAACCTTACCCAAATTATCGTATGACGCTGTAATACTGTAAACTTGACAGATGATACCTGCCGCAGAATCAAAAGAGAGAAGGCGCGCCTTCTCTCTTTTGATCTTATTCGCTGCTTTCGCTTTTTGTGCTTTTCTTTTTTTCAGCAGGTTTGCTTTCGGTGCTGCTGTGACTGTGATCGCCGTGGTCGTGGCTGTGATCGTGACCATGGTCGCTTTTGCTTTTTGTGCCGCCGCCCGAGGGGGATTTGTGGTCGGTGGCGTAAAAGCCCGAGCCTTTGAAGATGACCTTGGTGGGTGTGATGATGCGCTTGACGGTCTTCTTGCGGCATTCGGGGCAGGTCTTGAGTGGGGCGTCATGGAACCCTTGCTGGCGCTCGAATTGGACACCGCATGAATCACAACGATAGGTATAAACGGGCATGTCTTTCTCTCCTTGCTTCCTTCTGAATGGCGTGGCGCATTATAGTGCGTTGCGGCGGGCGTGGCAAGAGAAACAAGGTAGGAGAACCGTTAACGGATGCCGCTATCGTAGGTGATGGATAATTCCGTGAAGGTGCTTTCAGTAACAGTGAAGGGCGTGTCCTGGGCGAAGGGCAATGCATTGGGAGCTTCAGGATGCAGCACATAGTCGCCCGGCGCCAGTGCGATGTTGAACCGGCCCTGTTCATCGGTCTGGACCTGAACGACTCTTTCGCCTGTGGGGCTGTTGACGGTCAAAGTGGCCTGATACGGCTGGTCGGGGCATTCCTGTCCGATCTGCACCACCGGGCACAGCGGGCCGATGAAGACTTGCCCGCGTACGCCGCTGTTGGTCGGAGTCGGTTGAGCGGAACAGGTTGCTAATAAAATGATCAAGATGCCAGTGAGGAATTGAAATTTCATCGCATGCTCCTTTGATATCACTTGAACTGCACCGGTGGTAGATTTGTTCCCGGCGCTGAGGGAATTGTCAGTGAGTAGGAGGCTTGGGGGAGAGGAGCAGGCCCGGTTGCGGTCGGAGGCGCGATGTCAGGGCAACCAGAGGATTCGTTGGGGGATCAGGTACGTCTCACCGAGCAGATCGAAGCCGAGGGAATCGTCCATGCGTTTGGCAGCCAGATCGTAGACGAGGAAGTTCAGTTGCAGTCCGCCATCGGCTTGAGCGCGTTTGACCAGCAGCAGTTGGTTCCCTGTTGGTGACCAGACCAATTGCTCGAGCACTTCGGCTTCCACTTGAAAAGCTTGTGTGACCTTGTTGGGCAGGGTGATCAGTTGCAGAGCTGAGTTGAGCGTACGCCCGGAATAAGCGCTGACCTCGGCGGTGATGACAGCGAGGGTTGTGCCATCTGGCGACCAGGCCATGTGTAAGATGCGGTTGCCAGGCAGTTTGAGCGTGGAGGGCTGCCCGTCTATGAGGAGGGTGAGCTGGTTTCTATCTGTGTCCGTGCCGGGCAGGGCGATGCGATTTGCAGAATGGACGGCCGACTCGCCTGACGCCGCGGCCGTGTTGGCAAGCGTGCCATCGAGGTTTGCAGTGATGAGTTGCGTGACCTTGCAGGTGTTGTTGGCGCAAGTGCCTGCGCTCCAGAAGAGGTGAGCGGGATC
>CAZJMZ010000223.1:0-5151 GCA_964547115.1 uncultured Anaerolinea sp.
CTATTGCTGATCCGCTATCAGGTCACGGCGGCGTTCAATCTGCCGGTGGTTGTGATCCTCGTCGTTTATGTGAGCTTTGCGGGGGTGTTCTACTGGCTGGTCTTCCGTGCCACGGGGTTGCCCGCAGCGAAGTGAATGCACGATCAGGGAGGACCGCAGCCAAGGCTCAGATTTATTTTTGAGAAGCAGGTCGGGGGTGAGGGTGAGGCGGGTCGTATTCCGGCTTTCAGAGAGTGCGGCGTTAATCCTGCTTTTTCCTGCGGCGTTGTTGCCGGATGAACGCCGCATCATCTTTCAGGCGGCGGTATTGCGTATCGAGCAGGCTGTACCAGGTGTACCAACTCAGGAGCGCGATCAGCCCGAGCGCCAGGTTCACGCCCCAGAACAGGGAGGTGCGGAAAGCCGAAGCGGGGAATTGCAACGCCAGAAACACATTGGCTGCCACGAGACACAAGGTCGCATTGAAGGCCCAACCGCGGCAGATGCGCAGGCGGCTGCGACCATATTCGATCAGGCTCGCCAGATATTCATTATGGGTGTAGATCAGACGGCGGTCGTCGCGCGCGCTGTGATTCGAGTCGTAGTGCTTGCGGCGCAGGCCCGGCACCCAGATGGCTTCGAACAGCACATCGGCCAGCCGGTCGGTGATGATGCCCACCAGGTACACGAGCGAAAGGGCCGGTACCAACACCGGCAGCGAGAGCGCCTGCTCGAGGGGAATCCAGCGATAGCCAAACGCGCTCAAGACCGCCAGCACGATCCAGGCCGCGCCGCCGATGCCGATCACGATCAATTCAACGAAAAGTTCTGTAGTGCCCATGGTTGCTCCTGATGGCGGCGATTATACATCCCATGGCAAATTATTCGAATATAATGCGCCCATACCTTCTGAAGGGCGTATGAAAATTTCCCATTTCAACAAATCCATTGAACGCACCGTGACCATCGAAGTACTGGCCGGTTGGACGATCCTGACCATCGCCATTTATTTCATCAGCACACGCTGGCAAAAGAATGACCTGCTGACGTACACCCTTTTCTGGCTGATGGGTGCGCTGGCGCTTGGGCTGGTCTTATCCTGGTATTTCAGGGCAGATGCCCGGGAACGGGATGCCGAAGGCGGGCAGCTCAGTAACTTGATCTATCGCGCCATTCTGGAGACCTCCCCTGATTCGGTGGCGGCTACCGACCTGGCGGGCAATTATATTTTTGCCAACAAGCAGACTGCCGTTCTGCACGGTTTCGACTCGACGGATGAATTTATCGGCAAAAGTGCCTTCAGCCTGTTCACACTGGATAATGTCGCCAGGGCGATGCAATCCATGAACATCACGCTGGTGGACGGGGTGGCCCGCAACCTCGAGTTCAACCTGCTGCGCAAGGATGGCTCAGCCTTTCCCGCCGAGTTGAGCGCAGCCCTGGTGAAAAATGAATTTGGTTTGCCGGTGGCATTCATTGCCATCACCCGTGATATTACCGAGCGCAAACGGGTGGCCGACCAATTGCAGGATGTGAATGAGCAACTGCGCCTGCAATTGCTGGAGATCAAAAAGCTGCAGGCGATCTTGAAGGAGCAGGCCATTCAAGACCCGTTGACCGGGCTCTACAACCGGCGCTTCATGGAGGAGGCCCTCAAGCAGGAGTTCGCCCGGGCCAAACGCGAAGATCAACCTTTCACGGTCGTCATGCTCGATATGGACAACCTCAAAGTGCTGAACGACCAGCATGGGCATGCCGCCGGTGACCAGGCCATCAGGCGGCTGGGGTCATTGCTTAAAAGCACCACCCGCGGAGAAGATACCGTTTGCCGGTATGGCGGGGATGAGTTCCTGATCATCCTCCATAACACGAACGCTGAGTCGGCCAGCCTGCGGTTGCTGGAGTGGGAGGCCAAAGCCGCCAGCGAGAACACGGGCCATTCATTCGATGTCCATTTCAGCGCCGGCTTTGCCACCTATCCCATCCATGGCCAGACCATCGAGGCGGTCCTCCACGCTGCAGATGCAGCCTTGTATGCCTCCAAGGCCCGCCGCAAGGCTGCAGCTTCACGGTAGGGGTCGGGTATGATTGGCTTTATGCAATTTCATCTCAACATGCCTGCGACCTCGGCGCTGGCAAAAGGGAAGCAACCATGAAGTTCGAATTTTTTACAACCGATGATGGGGTGAAGCTGGGCTATCTGCAGCAGGGCAGCGGCATACCAGTGATCCTGATGGCTGGCTACAGTGCGCCTGCCACCTCCTGGTATCGAGAGGTGGCCGCTCTGGTGAAGCATGGCTATCGCGTGATCGCGTTCGATCGGCGCTCGCATGGCAGTTCCGAGAATCCGCCGCATGGGCAGGATATGGCCACGCAGGGCAGGGACATCGCGGCGTTGATCCGTCACTTGAAGCTCAACAAGGCGTTTTTGATCGGTCAATCGCAGGGAGCTTCGTGCATGTGGTCTTATATTGCGCAATTCGGCACGGAGCACCTGCATGGCGTGATCAGCGTCGACCAGACGCCCAAAATGATCAATGATGAAGGCTGGCCGTATGGCATGGTGGGTTTGGATCATGCAACGCGCCCCACCTTTTTCGATGCGCCGTTGCCCAAACCCAACAAAAGGTCGTTGACCCTGTTTCTGATCGGCGTGCTGTTGCGCGGCCGGCAATATTTGAACTTCGATCATGCCGGGACCAAACCGTTGCTGCTCGATCATGCCGATGCCGATTGGCGTGAAACGCTCAAGAAAACGGATGTGCCGGTCCTGTTCGTGGCAGGGGAGGAAAGCCCCTTTTGGCCGAAGCAGCACGCGGCGGCGAGTGCGGCGTTATGTCCGCGGGGCGAAGCGGCCGTGGTGGCCGGGGCTGGTCATGCAGTGAATTGGGAATGCCCCAGGGACTTTTCTGCGCTGATGCTGGCGTTCTTATCCAGGGTCAGTCAATAGAGTCTCGCAGTGACAGTCATTATTTACCGCAACCAGAAGGTTTAGCCTTATGAACTCACAACTCCATGCGGAATTATCGCAGTTATTGGGTGAGCGTTTCACCACAGCCGAGCATGAGCGCCTGCAACATGGCAGGGACGAATCGTCCCTGCGCCCCATGCCACCGGAGGCGGTGTGTTTTCCCGTCAGCACCGAGGAAGTGTCTGCGGTCGTTAAACTGTGCCGGGAGTATCGCACACCGGTGATCCCCTTTGGGGCGGGCAGTTCATTGGAAGGGCATATCTTTGCGCCACAGGGTGGCGTGTCGGTGGACCTTTCACGCATGAACCAGATCCTGCGCGTCAGTGCGGACGATCTGGATTGCACGGTGCAGGCCGGGGTGACCCGCCAGCAGTTGGATAAACACCTGCGCCCCATGGGGCTGTTCTTTCCGGTGGACCCCGGCGCAGATGCGACCTTTGGCGGCATGGCCAGCACGCGCGCCAGCGGCACGAACGCGGTCCATTATGGGACGATGCGCGAGAACATCCTGATGTTGACCGTGGTGCTGCCGGATGGCGAAGTGATCACGACCGGCACGCGTGCGCGCAAGTCCTCCGCCGGGTATGACCTCACGCACCTGTTCGTGGGCGCGGAAGGAACGCTGGGCATCATCACCGAGATCACGCTGCGCATTCAAGGAGTACCCGAAGCCATCTCGGCGGCGGTGGTCGGATTCGGGTCGTTCGAAGCGGCGGTGCAGGCGGTCACACAAGTCAGGCAGATTGGAGTCCCCATCGCGCGCATCGAATTCCTGGATGAGGTGATGGTCAAAGCCGTCAACCAATTTTCCGGGTTGACGCTGACCGAGCAACCCACCCTGTTTTTGGAATTCCATGGTTCCCAGGCTGCGGTCAAGGACAATGTGGAGCAGGTGGGCGAGATCATGCGGGAGTTCGGCGGCAGTGATTTTCAGTGGGCGGTCAATCAGGCCGAACGCACGGCATTGTGGACGGCCCGTCATAATGCCTACTACGCTTCACTGGCGTATCGCCCCGGCTGCCGGGCATTGACCACGGACGTGTGCGTTCCCATCTCCCGATTGGCTGAGTGCATCGCCGAGACCAAACGTGACCTGGCTGATTCATTCCTCGTGGCCCCGATGGTGGGACACGTGGGCGATGGGAATTTTCACATGCTGTTGCTGATCGACCCGAACAGCGCAGCAGACCACGCTGAAGCGGAACGCCTGAACGAACGCCTGGTGCAGCGCGCCCTGGCCATGGGCGGGACCATGACCGGCGAGCATGGGGTGGGGCTGGGGAAACAGAAATATATGCAAGCCCAACATGGGGCCGGGGCGCTAGCCGTGATGCGGGCCATCAAACAGGCGCTCGACCCGGAAAATTTGATGAACCCGGGGAAGCTGCTGCCGCCGGGTTGAGCGTTGATTTTATTTCCGAGTGTTCGTTCGAATCTGTGAGGTATTACTATGGATCTTGGACTACAGGGTAAAGTTGCAGTCATCACCGGAGCCAGCGCCGGGATCGGGAAAGCCATCGCGCTTGGGCTTGCCGCAGAAGGCGTTGACCTGGCCATCTGCGCACGGCGCGAAGGTCCCTTGCGGGAGGCGGAAACTGAACTGCGTGCAAAAGGTGTGGAGGTGTATGCCGCCACCTGTGACGTGGGAGATGCCAGCGCCCTTGACCGATTTCTTGAAAACGCAAAGGCGCAGTTCGGGAAGGTTGATATTCTGGTCAACAACGCCTCGGCCTTTGGTTTTACCGATGATGAAGCCAATTGGGAGGCCAGCTTCAATGTGGATCTGTTGGCTTCCGCGCGCGCCGCGCGCAAAGTGATCCCGTGGATGACCGCAAGCGGCGGCGGCAACATTCTCTTTATTTCGTCCATTTCCGGGGTGGAAGCCTCTGCCCAACCCTATGCCGCTGTAAAAGCCGCGCTCATCAGCTATTCGAAGACGCTGGCTGTGCGTCAGGCGAAAAACCACATCCGCGTGAATACGCTCGCCCCTGGCTCGATCGAATTCGAAGGTGGTCTTTGGGCAGAACGCAAGGTCAACAACCCTGCGCACTATGCGAGTGCACTTCAATCCATTCCCTGGGGGCGCCTGGGCAGGCCCGAAGAAGTAGCCGATGTGGCTGTGTTCCTCGTTTCAGACCGTGCGAGTTGGGTCACCGGAGATTGCATCCGTGTGGATGGTGGACAACACAAGGGGAATTTGT
>CAZJMZ010000224.1:0-5151 GCA_964547115.1 uncultured Anaerolinea sp.
CCATCGTCCCCACATTCAAATGCGGCTTACTGCGATCATATTTTTCCTTCGCCATCGTAAATCTCCTTCTTCAAAGTCCAAAAGAAATGTTTATTTCATGATTTCCTGCGCCACAGCTTGTGAAACAGGCGCATAGTGATCGAATTCCATACTGAAAACGCCACGGCCTTGTGTAGCCGAGCGAAGCTGCGTTGCGTACCCAAACATTTCGGCCAGGGGCACCATGGCGCGGATGGCCTGGGCATTACCTGGGCGTACATCCATACCCTGAATCAGACCGCGGCGGCTATTGATCTGCCCCATTACATCGCCAAGATACTCTTCAGGAACCACCACTTCCACTTTCATCATCGGTTCCAATAAAATGGGATTACCCTTATGAACGCCTTCTTTGAAGCCCATCGATGCGGCCAACTTGAAGGCCATTTCGCTCGAGTCAACTTCATGGAAGGAGCCATCAAAGAGAGTAATTTTCAAATCAACAACAGGATAACCAGCAAGTACGCCGCCATCCGCTGCCTCCTTGAAGCCCTTCTCAATTGGAGAGATGTATTCTTTGGGGATCGAACCGCCGACAATCTTGTTTTCAAACACCACGCCACTACCGCGGTCACCCGGTTCCAAAGAGAACACAACATGCCCATACTGACCCTTGCCACCGGATTGCTTGGCATACTTGTAATTGACTTCTTTTACAGGCTTTGTAATGGATTCACGGTATGCTACGCGCGGTGTGCCTACGTTAGCCTGCACTTTGAATTCACGCAAAAGGCGATCAACGATAATATCCAGATGAAGTTCACCCATGCCACGAATGACCGTCTGGCCGGTATTCTCGTCGGAATTAACACGGAAAGTGGGATCTTCCTCCGCAAGCTTGCGAAGCGCCTCCCCCATTTTCTCCTGATCGCTGCTACTCTTGGGTTCAATCGCAATCGAAATCACTGGCTCAGGGAATGAAATGCTTTCCAAGGCAAGTAACTTGGTATCACATAACGTATCGCCTGTAAAACTTTCCTTAAAGCCCAACACTGCACCAATGTCGCCTGCGCGAATTTCGGTGATGTCCTCACGGCGGTCCGCATGCATTCGAAGCAGGCGGCCAATGCGTTCTTTACGTCCTTTGGAACTATTCTGCACAGTCTGGCCTTGGCTAAGTACGCCCGAATAAACACGAATATAAGCCAGCCGCCCTACATATGGGTCTGTCACAATCTTAAATACGAGTGCGCTCAAGGGGGCATCATCCTGCGCTGGCAGTTCGAATTCACTATCAGGTTTCCCAGGCTCGCTGGCTTTAACAGAAGGAATATCAGCCGGGGACGGTAAGTAATCCACAACGGCATCCAACATGACCTGCACACCTTTGTTCTTCAACGAAGAACCGCAGAAAACCGGGGCTGCGCGGTTTGCAATCACGCCCTTGCGCAATGCGACCTTCATTTCCTCGATACTGATCTCCTGGGCTTCCAGGAATTTCATTGTAAGTTCGTCGTCTAATTCGGCGATCTTTTCCACCATCTTGGCGCGTGCTTCAACAGCCTTGTCTTTCAGATCAGCAGGAACATCCATGACCTTTGGCTCTTTACCAAGGTCATCTTCCCAAACAATGGCCTTCATCGTCAGAAGATCGACCACACCCTTGAAGGTGGCCTCAAAACCGATTGGTAACTGCATGGGAATCGGGTTGGCACCCAGTCGATCGACAATAGTTTCAATCGTTCGTTCGTAGGAAGCGCCGACGCGATCCATCTTATTGACGAAACAGATGCGCGGAACGCCATAACGGTCCGCCTGACGCCAAACCGTCTCGGATTGCGGCTCAACACCCTGCACAGCATCGAATACCACCACCCCGCCATCCAACACACGCAAGGAGCGCTGCACTTCAGCAGTAAAATCGATGTGGCCGGGCGTATCAATAATATTGACCTGATATCCCTTCCATTCAGCGGAAACTGCAGCAGACACAATGGTGATACCACGTTCACGCTCTTGAACCATCCAGTCAGTTACAGTGGTGCCATCATCAACTGAACCAATGCGATGAGTCAAACCGGTATAGAACATGATACGCTCGGTCGTGGTTGTTTTACCGGCGTCAATGTGGGCAATAATCCCAATATTACGATACTTATCAAGCGGATACTCGCGAGCCATTCTTTGTTTCCTAAACTGCTATCTTACTAAATGCGGTAATGCGAGAAGGCGCGGTTGGCTTCGGCCATCTTATGGGTCTCATCGCGTTTGCGAATCGAAGCACCTGTCTCGTTGGAAGCGTCAATAAGTTCTGACGCCAGTTTGTCTGGAAAGGATTTACCGGCGCGTTCGCGGGAGGATGAAAGGATCCAGCGAATAGCCAGGGTAACACGGCGCTCCGCAGAAACTTCCATTGGCACCTGATAGGTGGCTCCACCAACACGGCGAGGGCGGACCTCCATGACAGGTGACACATTCTTCAAAGCCGTGTCAAAGACTTCAATGGCCTTCTTCCCGGTGCGCTCACCGATCAAGTCCATGGCATCATACACCAAGCCCACCGCGAGGCTCTTCTTGCCGCGCTTGAGGACATGCTTCACCAAGGTCTGAAGATTCACGCTGTTGTAACGGACATCGGGAAGAATTTCCCGCTTTTCAGGTTTTGCTCTGCGCATTCTTTACTTCTCCATCTAAATTACTTCGGACGCTTCGCGCCATACTTGGAGCGGCCCTGCTTACGATTGGCCACACCCGTGGTATCCAGTGACCCACGGACAATGTGATAGCGAACGCCGGGCAGGTCTTTCACACGGCCACCGCGCACAAGCACCACAGAGTGCTCCTGCAACTGATGACCTTCACCCGGGATATACGCAGTCACCTCAATGCCATTGGTCAGACGCACACGAGCGATCTTCCGCAACGCCGAATTGGGTTTCTTGGGCGTCATGGTGCGAACCACGGTGCATACGCCGCGCTTTTGGGGAGCGCCCTTATCCTGGCGTACACGACGTTGCTTGAAAGAGTTCAATGTGAACTGCAACGCCGGAGCCTTGCTCTTGGCTTTCTTATCTTTGCGTCCTTTACGGACCATTTGATTGATTGTCGGCACGTTCAGCCTCCGAATTCCTATTTCTTGTTGGTTTTATTTTTTATGCATTCGCAAGAAATGAGGCCATCCAAACTTACCGATGGCCTCATCCATTGGCGCCATGCTTATGTGCGGGGGTAATTGCCGCTTGTTTTATTGGCAACGGACAATGATTTTATCACGCCGTTATTTCATCGTCAAGATTACCGCTTGCCCATGAACTTCTCGCCGATACCTAACAAGCCGGTATCCATCTTTGGTGGATGCTGCTTCTCTTCATCTTTACCAAACTTGACCACATCCCCACCTTCGTTGACCGCTTCAACAGCGAGCCCCAACGACTGCAACTCTTTCACCAACACGCGGAAAGATGCAGGGATGCTTGGTTCTTCGATCGGCTCGCCCTTAACGATGGCCTCATAGGTGTTGACACGTCCTTGAACATCATCAGATTTAACAGTCAGCATTTCTTGCAACGTGTAGGCTGCGCCATACGCTTCGAGCGCCCACACTTCCATCTCACCAAAGCGCTGACCACCAAATTGAGCCTTACCACCCAAAGGTTGCTGCGTCACCAAACTGTATGGGCCCGTCGAACGCGCATGCACTTTATCTTCCACCAAGTGATGAAGCTTCAGAATGGTCATCACACCCACTGTAACAGCCTGATCGTACGGGATCCCCGTCTTACCATCCCGCAGAGTTTGCTTCCCTAGTGTCGGGATCGGCTGACTGGTGGTGTGCATGATCTCTTGCGCAACTTCCATCAAACGCGCTTCTGCCACACGACCCGAATGACCATTCGCTTCGATCCACAGGCGTAAACAAGCTTGAATAGTAGTTTCATCAAGAGCTCTGCGGTTTTGCGGAGCTACTTCTTCAGATGCAAAGACTGTTTCAGGGTCAATGTCTCGATCGCGCAACCATTCAACAGCGGTTGAATGACGTGCATACGCAGCATCGTTTAAATCAGATACATCATAGTCGCGCTCGCCCAACCACTCTTCCAAATACAGACGGCGCACTTCATCATCATCCTGGATCGATTCAGGATCATACTCCTGACCCTTCAACCATTCCCAAGCTGTGACAGCGGTCTCTTTCCAAGCCTGATCGACGATCCACGCGCGGGCGAGTTCGGCTTCGATTTCATATTCCGAAGCACCATCAAAAACAGGAGTAACCGCACGATACCCAAGGCGTTTGGCTGCCCAGCCCAAATGCACTTCCAGCACCTGACCGATATTCATACGACCGGGCACGCCTAACGGATTCAAAATAATGTCAACCGGCGTGCCATCTTCAAGGAAGGGCATATCTTCCACCGGAACAACCTTGGAAACCACACCCTTGTTCCCATGGCGACCAGCCATCTTATCACCGGCGGTCAGCTTGCGGCGTTGTGCGACTGAGACGCGCACCATCATATCTACACCGGCAGAAAGGTCAGAATTCTCTTCGCGGGTGAACACCTTTACATCCACAACCTTGCCACGTTCGCCATGCGGCATACGCAGAGAAGTGTCTTTCACATCACGCGACTTTTCACCAAAGATAGCGCGCAAGAGACGCTCTTCCGGCGTAAGTTCTTTTTCACCCTTGGGAGTGATCTTACCAACCAGGATATCGTTCGGGCCCACCTCGGCGCCGATGCGGATAATGCCATTCTCGTCCAGGTCTTTGATCGCATCATCACCAACATTGGGGATATCGCGGGTGATCTCCTCCGGGCCCAGCTTGGTATCACGGGCTTCCACTTCATATTTCTCGATATGCACGGAAGTAAAGCGGTCTTCCTGCACCAGGCGTTCAGAGATCAAGATGGCATCTTCAAAGTTACCACCCTCCCAGGAAAGGAATGCGATCACCACATTTTGACCTAATGCCAACTGACCGCTCTCGGTGGATGAAGAATCGGCGATGATATCGCCCTTCTTGATAACCTGACCTTTGACCACGGCCGGGCGCTGATCGATACAAGTGCTCTGATTAGACCGTTGATACTTCCGGAGTTGATAGGTGCGAATACCGCCTCTCTCCTTAACGGTAATTGAGCTGCCCGTAACAGACACCACCTCCCC
>CAZJMZ010000225.1:0-5091 GCA_964547115.1 uncultured Anaerolinea sp.
GGGGGGAAGGTAGTACAATGAACGCAGGTGACTAGTTGGTAATTGCCCAGCCCGCGGGGGAATTGGAATGGGGCGCTCGCAAGCAAACACACACTATTTTCCACATCCCATTTTCAACCCAATGGACCCTCAAGGAGTCGACCATGGCAATGAACAAGGCACTATTCGAACAAAAGTGGAAATTGATCCGCGCCCATTCCACCACCCGCTGGAAGCTGATGGGCGATTTCGACCTGGCCAAAGTGGACAAGGCCGAAGACAAGTACGACCGCTTTGCCACCATGCTGCAGGTCAAATATGGCTTCACCCGCCAGCAGGCCCGGGAGGAAATTGGCAAACTCTGGGCCGAATACGAATCGCTCAACCGGGGTTGAAAGTTCCGCAGGCTGAAAACCGGTCCCCAAGGCGGCACGTCCGCGAGACCGGTTTTGCCTGCCCGGCTTGCGAAGTACGATACAATCACGCCATCTTATCGTTTCAGGAGTTAAGATGGAGCGCAGGACTCAAACCGGTTATTTAGTGCTGGCTGATATTTCGGGGTATACATCCTTTGTGGCCCAAACGGAGATCGAACATGCCGAAAAGGCCATTTCCATTCTATTGGAAACCCTCATCGGCAGGCTGGCTGACAGCCTGACCATTGTCAAACTGGAAGGCGACGCCGTCTTCTGCCACGTCTCCGACGAGCAGATGCCCGATTGCAATGCCATGCTGGCGTTGCTCGATGACGCCTATCGCGTCTTTCGCGATTCCGCCTTTGCCCTGCACGCCCAGGCCACCTGTCCCTGCAAGGCCTGCAAGGCCATCCCAACCCTGGATTTGAAGTTCTTTGTCCATCACGGCGAGTATGTCATTCAGCAGGTGGCGGGTATTCGCGACCTGCTGGGGAACGATGTCACCCTGGTCCATCGGCTGGCCAAGAACGGCGTAACCGCCTCCACCGGCTGGCAGGGGTATGTGTTGTTCACCGGCGCCTGTCTGGAGCGTCTGCAGGCCGATAAGCGGCCATTCGTCCGGCAGGCTGAAACCTATGAATATCTTGGGGATGTGGAAACCTTTGTCATGGATATGCATGTCCGTTATGAGGGGTTGATGAAGTAAGCACTGCCCTGATGGGAGATCGAAACAGACTCGGGCTGAAACGGCTGCAAGACCGGTGTTTGATGGGGCCTCGTCCGTTGCTCTGCGGGGGAAAAGGTCTGCCGTTATAATTCGCCGACTTATGAAACCCGACCGTAATCAGCGCTGGCTGATAAGTGTACTTGTGTTGCTAGTTATTGGTGCGGCTGGCTATGGTGCCGTGGCTGGCAGCCTGCCCTTTGCCGGAAGCCCCTACACTACCGTCTCTGAACCCTATCAAGGCGCGGGCGGCGACCCGGTCCTCCTCGACCTGCTCGTCCAAAACGGCGTTGACTTGCAACAGGTCAATGCCCTTACCCTGGCTGAATTACGGTCAACTCTAAAAGACACTCCCGGGCAATTCATCCTTTATCGTGGCACGGTGCGTCACAACCTTTTGCAACGCGGGCTGGCTGGGTTTCAAGTCTGTGCGTATGCCGATCCATTCTCAGCCGGCTTGTTACGCAATGCGGCCGGGCAGGAGTTTGCCTGCGCGATCACCGACGCGAATGGACAGTACACCTTCATCGGCCTGCCTTCGAACACCGAACTCACCTTCGTCACCTCCCGCCCGGGTTTTCTGAAACTGGCCTTCACCACGCGCACGTCCCTGCCACCCGAGTACGAGCAGGATTTTGTCGGCAGCGTTCCGACCTACCTTGTGAGTGGTTTATATCAACGTGATGCACGCTACCCCTTTTGCGCGGCGGGCAACTGTCCGCAGGGCGAGATGGTCTTTACCATCATCCGTGAAGCGCGCGCACACGACGATCCATTATTCGGATACGCCTCGCCGGGGATGTACACAGGCAACGGCGTGCCCGGCGTGACAATTCAAGTATTCACCGATGCTGACCACACCGGGACATTCGCCTCACCCTACCCGACGCTTGCCTCCAACAACCCAAACTTTTCCCTCCCCGATACCCTGCCCGATGGGCTGGTCTATTCCGGCACGCTGGAGGAAGACCTCAACCATGCCACGAATGGCAGATACGCTCCCTTGCTTGATTTCTTCGCGAATGTGGGTTTGCAAACGGTTTTGCGCAAACAGGAATATCCGCAACTCTGGCGCACCGAAACCTCCGGCTTCGGGTTGGCGCTGCTAAAGTATATGGAACCGGGGGTATATGAAGCAGAAGTAACGCACCCCACCCTGGCCTGCCACCCTGCCAATGATGCCTGGGTTGGCAGCACTCCAACCAGACTGCGGTTTGAGATCATCCCGGGCACGCTGGGCGATGTCCGTTTTTATTGCGAGGAGCAACCATGAAAATTTTGCTGACCGGTGCCACCGGAAATGTGGGTGGGCATGTCTTGCCACTCCTGCTCGAACGCGGACATACTGTCCGCTGTTTGGTGTTTGACTCACAGAACGAACGCAAGCTCGTCAACGCCTGGAAGCATCAGCCCGAAGTGGTGTGGGGCGATATCCGCGATGCGGGGGTGGTGGAGCAGGCCGTGGGTGGGGTCGAGGCGGTCATTCATCTGGCGGCGATCATCCCACCTATGACGGACCAGAATCCCAAACTAGCTTATGGGGTCAATGTCACCGGGACGCGTAACCTGGTCGAGGCGGCGGGGCGGCAGGCGCAACGGGTGAAGTTCATTTTCACATCCACCTATGATGTATATGGGAATACGCAAGCACAAACCCCGCCACGCAAAGTGACCCTGCCGGTGAATCCGCAGGAGGAATATGCGCGTCACAAAGTGGAGGCAGAACAGCTCATCCGGGAATCGAATGTGGATTGGTGCATCTTCCGTCTCGCTTCTGCCATCCCGGTGGAGATGTCCACGAAATATCAAAGCATGATGTTCGATGTGCCGCTGGATGACCGGCTGGAGTATATTCATCCGGCCGATGCGGCGCTGGCGTTATGCAATGCGGTGGAACATGCGGAAGTGTGGGGCAAGGTCATGCATCTGGGCGGCGGTCCGCGCTGTCAACTGCGTGAACGCGATGTGGTGCAGGGTGCATTCGAAGCCATTGGTATTGGGGCACTGCCCGAGGAATATTTCAACACTGAACATTACTACACCGATTGGTTGGATACCGAGGAAAGCCAGCGCCTGCTTCAATATCAACGTTATACGTTCGACGACCATTTGGCGGGCTTGAAACGATCACTGGGTTGGCAGATCCATGCGATCCGTATATTCAGGCCGCTTATCCGGTACTTCTTGTTGCGGCAGTCTGGGTATCGAAAGTAAACAAAAATGGGCTGGTGGATGATCATCCATCAGCCCATTTTTGTTTTATGGTGGTCAGCTGTTCCACAGCCAGCCGAACAGCCCCGCGAGGAAATCGAACACTCCGTAGCCGATGGCGCCGTAGAAGAGAATATAGCGCCCGCCCAGGCCGCTGGCAAATAGTAACGTCCCCACTGTAAGTGCAATGCCGATCGCCACCCAGGCGAGGCCGCGTAGCATGCGTTTCTTGTTTCTGGCGACGAGCGCCTGCTTCCATAGTTTTTCGGCTTCATTCACCAGTTGTCTGGCGGTCTCGGGTTGCAGGCCCTGGCTCACCAGGTTGTTCATGATGGTCTGCGGCGTCTGCTTGCGGGCCAGTTCCTGGGCGGCAAAGCGGAACGGGCTGGCAAACTCGTGTTGATTGGCAAAGTTGGTGCGCGTGGGGGGCTGCAGGGGTTGAGGCGGAGGCTGGGTGGGCTGCTCCACTTTCGCTTTTGGCGCGGAGGGGATCGGCGCCGTGGCGGGGATGGCGGTCTGCGCGGCGGGCGGTTGGATGGGAATGGTCGGGAAGATGCCTTTTCCGTGCAGGGTCGAGGCGATCTCGCGGGCGCGTTCGTTGTGCGGATTGATGTGCAAAGCATGGTCAAGGCAGAACAGGCGCTGCGATTCCACGGTCACGATCCCTGAGAGCCACAGCCAGGCCTGTTCGGCAGTGGCGGTGTTTTGGGTGGCACGCTTGAGCAGGTGATAGGCACGCACGCGCTCACCGGCCCTGGCGGCTTGAATGCCTTGTTGAAGGAAGTTTTCCATAACGTCTCCTGTTTGCGATTGCCCTGAGAAAGGTGCTCAAAATTCGGCCTGCATCCATCCGATTTTTGCGAGTCTCAATTCCTGAGCCACGCGTATTCTAATTGGCTGGGGCGTTTTGAAAATCACAAGAGCATTGACAAACCGGCATGGGAATCAAAATGCCCTCAGGCGAAGGTGCGCTGAGGGCATTTGCAGGCCTGTGAAGCTTCAAGCCAGTGGGGTCAGGATGATCACCGGGATGACCCGCCCGGCTTTTTGTTGATATTCGGCGAAACCGGGCATGATCTCGATCATTTTGTTATAGAGGCGGGTACGTTCGGGCTCCGCAGCGATGGTCGCCTGCGCCTGAAAGGTCTCTGTGCCGTATTCGACCGTGACGGTGGGGTGGGCCGCCACGTTGTAATACCAATCGGGGTGCGTGGGCGCGCCGGCCTTTGAGGCGATGACCACGTACCGTTCCCCGTCACGGATGCAGGCCAGCGGGTTGATGCGTTCCTTTCCGCTTTTGGCGCCATAGGTGTGGAGCAGGGCCAGGTTTTTGCCTTCAAAGCGCCCGCCGACCTTGCCGCCGTTGGCGCGAAATTCTTCGATCACTTTGCGATTCCAATCGTTCACTTCTGCCATAAAAATCTCCTTTTCATCACATCCCGATGCCGTTATCGGCGCAGCTCTTACAACGCTGGGTATAATCAAGGCACTTAAATCGAATATCGTCGTATCCTTGTGATGGCAACAGAATTGTGAGGCACTCATGGCACGTAAGGCAAAAGCAGAACAAATCTCATCAGATGAAGCGGTGATCGAAGGCGGTGTGGCTGTTGTCCCTGTGAATGATACAGACTCTCAGCCTGAGCCGATGCCCATGCCGGTTAAGCAAGGTCCCGGGTGGGGGCAGCGGCTGGGTCGGTTCTTGTGGTTCCTGGTGCGGCTGGTGGTGACGTTGTTGATCGTCGGCGCGTTGGGCGCGGG
>CAZJMZ010000226.1:0-2007 GCA_964547115.1 uncultured Anaerolinea sp.
CGTGGTCTCTGTGATCGTTGCAGGTGCAGTTGGGGTTTCCGTCAAAGTGGGCGTGTGGGACGGTGTTTGGCTTGGAGTGGCAGTGGCCGTCAATGTGGCAGTTAATGTGGGTGTAATGGTTGGCTTGAAGATGGGGGATGTCACGGTGCTGACAAGCAGGCCGCCCAAAAAACAGAGTGCGGCCACTAAACCAATTGCCAGCAATAGTATTTGACGTTGTTTGTTGGCTGATGCTTTTTGAGCCTCGTATTTCTTTTGTATTATGTCGATGGCTTGCTTGTGTTTGGATATGTCTGGGACATGGCTGTTGGCAGGGATGGGAGCGGTATGGACTGCGCGTAGCATATCCACAATGTCGTCCTGGATACCCGGGATGTTAGCCAGTGATCCTGGCGTTAGTTCAAGAAAAGTGGCGTCGTCATCTTTTATGCTTTGCGAACGTTGCACTAATTTTTCGAGTTCATCAGGGCTCAAGTCTGGACGAAGGCTGTTTTCAGCATGTTCAAGTCCATCTGAATACGCAATGATCGTATTGACCTTGGAAAGATCTGTAACATGGCAGTAAACCTTGCCGACCACGCCGTCTTTGCTGGACCACACCTCATGCAGTTGATCAGGGTTTTTACCCCATTCCAGCTGCGGACTGACATCTTCAATATGGTTGAAGAGCCTCAAACGGGCATTGCCCAGCCAAAACAGCAGAATGAGGCCCTGCGGCAGGTTTGTGGAATGGGCCCAAACAATGCCGCTGGCAAAATTCGACTGCGTGCCAAAGTCTTCGCGTTGGGTGGCTTCCGCGACGCGAATGAGTTCATCTTGCCCTGCAAGGTCTTTTCCATTGATGATGGATGTGGCCAGTTTGGTTGTGGCATTTAGCTCAGCGGTCAAGTCCTTGGTCAGTGTTTCACACCATTTTTGAGCGCTTTCTGTCCTGCCAATGAGCGCGGTGTTGGGCGGCTCGATCTTTTCGAGCCATTTCATCAATGCTTCAGCCAGGATCTGCGATCCCAGGTTGCCATAAAAGGAAGAGCCTACTCCGTCACATAGCGCAAAAACAGCTTTTTCCTTGGTGAGGTTACTGACAATAAAGTCCTCACTGCGCAGATTTAGCTCCGCATCTTCGCTTTTACGATAGGAGGCAAACCGTAGTTGAAACGGCCCTCGCATCAGTTCGGTCAGAGGGATCTCGATGGATTGTTCGGTTTCGATCTGCATTATGAAAGCTCCCTGCTTTTTGCTCAACCCTGACGGGATGGTTGCAAATTGTTCTGCTGCTCAACGCGCACGCGTTGGCTGTGTCACCTGACTGCCGGTTACGATGCTCATCACAAAGCCAAATTTAATGAACTCGCGCGTGCTGCCTGGGAACATCATTGCGGCTCCGTTTTTGATTTTCAACCCCGCCTGTTCACGGAGAATCTGGGCATAGGTTGCCGGGATGGGAGATGACATGGCAAGCAACTTGTTTCCATAAGCATCCCCGGTATTGGCTTCATACGAATATCCCTGCCACTCCTGTGCCGCACCGGGTGCGGGGATCTGGTCGGTAATGAAAATATTTTCGAGCAATACGTTGCCGTCGGGCACGGCGATCTCTTGCAGTTTTTTTGCGAACTCAAGTGGATCTTGGGCGTCTTTTTCGTCGAACTCACAATCGGTAATGTTGATTACCATGGGTGGTGGGCATTCATTGAGCCATTTCGGTGACCATTTTTGGATGTCTTCTCTCAGGAGTTTGGCAGCATAGCGGAAAGCCTTGGCCATGTTTGTGGACTTTTGAGGCGAGATGGCGGGAATCCCCTGATCTTTCAGTTTGTCCACTGAGACGATACTCCCCAGATCACCGTACACATCGTAAATGGTTTCGGAATAAGCGATCATCCCGACCCGATATCTGGGGTGGATTTTCCCCTGCCGTAGTGACCGCTGGATCATTTGCGCGTATGCCACTTGAATGGCGTTCTTGGCAACCTCGATGCGGGTTTTCCCACTTTCACGCATGGTGGC